>DATKDD010000205.1:0-8952 GCA_035512875.1 Gemmatimonadaceae bacterium
CCCATTTCCTCGATGGTCCGCACGACGCCGTGAACTTCGTCCGGCGTGGCACCGTGTCGCATTACGACGAGCATTACGCGTCCTCTATTTCCATGGACCAGCCATCCTCCGCGAGCACCACTTCGCCGGCGAAGCTTTCGCGGACTGCGCCCGCGATGTCGGCCGCTTCGACCGGCGGATAGAAGTGCGTGAGCACCAGCCGCCCCGGCTCCGCCACCCGGGCCAACTGGCCACACTGGCGTGGCGTGAGGTGGGTTGGCAACGCCATCTCTTCAGGCAGCGAACACTCGGCAAGGAGCACGTTCGTGCCGCGCGCCCATTCAGCCAACCCCAGGTCGAACCCCGTATCCCCTGTGTACACCAACCGGCGATTCTCTGCTTCGACTGAATATGCCACACTCTCCTCGGTGTGCGGAACCTTCCAAGCCGAGAGCGTGGCGCCGGCCAGATCGCACGACGCCTCGGGAGCCAATTCCACGATCGCGAGAGGATACTCCGGCGTTCGCAGCCAATCGCCGAGTGCGGTGGCGAGCTGCTCGAGGAGCGCTACGGTGCCCGTCGGCCCGATCAGCGTTACCGGTGCGCTGCGGGGGGGAAGGGTTCCGTAGCGCCAGGCCATCACCAGCAACGGCAGGTCGCCGATGTGGTCGGGGTGGAAGTGGGTCAGCGCCACGTGCGTAATGGTTGTCCAATCGATGCCGAGCGCGGCCATGCGATGCACGGCGCCATGCCCGCAGTCGAGCAGCAATCTCACGTCGCCAGTCTCCACCAGGTGCGCCGCGCACACCCGGCTCGGATGCGGCGCGACGGTTCCCGTACCGATCGTCGTCAGGCGCATCACCGGCCGCGGAACACGATCTTCTTCGTCAGCGCCTGCCCATCGGCGGTCAACCGCAACAGGTAGACGCCGGCGGCCACCGGGCGGCCATGGTCGTCGGCGCCATCCCACGCAAACAGCGGATCACATCCGCCGCCGGAATCGAGCGCCCGTCCGTAACGGCCGGCCGGCATCAGCGCCGGCACAGCCGGCGACGGCACGAGCTGCCTGACGCGATTGGCCCGAATGTCGAAGATCTCCAGTCGCACCGTCGCGGGCTCGCGCAGATCGAACCAGATGCACGTAGACGCCAGCACGCCACGGGGAAACGGATTCGGAAAGTTCTGGTAGAGCAGGGTGGCGACCGGCCGCCGCGGATGGACGATCACGAACGAGGCGGCACTGGCCACTCGAACGCTGTCGCCGGTTGTGAGGCGCGCGGTGACGCGCCACCGGTACGACGCGTTGAAGTCGAGATCGAAGCCGGGGGTGAACGTCGTGTCCACGAGCCCGCTGGCGGTGAACAGCGGAAGGAGGCTGCTCGGGCCGAGTAGCTCGAAGCTATACGTCCATGGGCCGGGTGGGGTCTCCACTGCCGCGCTCGACCAGACGAACATGGGCCGTGGATTGCTCAGCGTCACTCCCACCGGCACGTTCGGGTCGATGAGCCTCAGCCAAGGCCTGACGAATCGCGGTCCGGCAACCTCGGACGTTACGGTGGTACCTTCCGAGCCGCGGGCCGTGGCGCGCCAGAATATCTCGCGGTCGTCGGGCAGCGGGCGCGGGAGCGTCACTGTCGCAGTGTCACCGGCGAGCGTCGTATCGACGATCGCGCCGGTGAACAGCGGATTGTCCGCCACCTGAAACCTCAGCGTGACCGGATGCTGCGCCCCGTCGAACCCCGATGCGGCGATGGTGAACGTGGGAGTGAGCGACGCGAGCGTGTCGTCAGGCGGTGCCAGCACCTCCACCGTGGGAACCGCGGGATGGGCCGCGGGGTCCGCGAAGACCCCGGCCGCCAGTACCGAGAGCGCCGCCAGTGCCACGCGCGGCGTCATGCCCCGGCGGCGACCGCCTCGCTCCCGGCACCCTCCAGCGACGCGTCATCGATCGACGAACCGCGCATTCGCACGCTGACGAGCGATGAGACACCCGGCTCCTGCATAGTCACGCCGTAAACCGCATCCGCCGCCTCGGTGGTGGTGCGCGGGTTGTGCGTGATCACGATGAACTGTGTGTTGCTCTTGAACTGCTCGAGCATCCGCACGAACCGGCCCACGTTCTGATCATCGAGCGGCGCGTCGACTTCGTCGAGCAGACAGAACGGACTCGGCTTGGTGAGGAAAATGCCGAACAGCAGCGACAGGGCCACGAGTGCCCTCTCGCCGCTCGACAGCAGGTGAATCCGCTGCGTTCGCTTGCCGCGGGGCGCGGCGTGAATCTCGATGTCGCAGTCGAGCGGCGTCTCGGGGTTCTCGAGCCGGAGGTCGCATTCTCCGCCGCCGAACAGCGTCACGAAGGTGTTGCGGAAGTTCTCCCGCACCTGATGGAAGGTGGCCAGGAACAACTCCCGCGCGGTGACGTCGATCTCGCGGATTGCCTGCTGGAGCGAGTGCTTCGCCGACGACAGGTCGTCACGCTGACTCGTCAGAAAATCGAGCCGCCGTACTTCCTCGTCATGCTCCTCGATTGCCAGAGGATTTACCTGGCCCAGCTCGTTCAAGGTCGTGCGCAGCGCTTCCATCTCCGCGCGCAGTTCGGCGTCCTCGCTCTCGAGCGGTTTCAGCTGCTCGAGCATTACGTCGAGCGGCCGCCGCCATTCGGCCTCGAGCCGCTCGCGGATCGCTGTCCGCTTTCCGGACAACTCGGCGAAGCGCAGTTCGGCGTGATGCAGCGCATCGCCGGCCGTGGTCGCGGCGAGCCGTGCCTCGTCGAGCCTCCGCTCGGCCGACTCGAAGGCGGCGTCCGCCGCGCGCACTCCGTCTTCGGCGGCCACGAGGCGCCGGCTGATCTCGATGAGCGCCTCACGCCGGGCTTCGATGTCCAGCGTCCAGGCAGCCATCCGCTCGGCGAGCGCGCTGTCCCGCGCGGCGATGTCGGCCAACTCCGTCATCAACGCTTCCAGCCTGCCTGACGCGGCCGACATGTCTTCGGCGAGCCGGTGCTCACGGTCGGCTGCCACCTGAAGCCTTGCGGCTATTCGCGCTTCCTCCACCTGGCCGCGAGTGCGTGCCTCGCGCGCCTCTTCCTGATCGTGCTCGACCGCCGCCAACCGGGTACGGGCATCGGTTGCCGCCTGGTCGGCTGCCTCGATCTGGTCGGCGAGCGAGCCCAGCTCATCATCGATCGTCGCCGCCTGACGAAAGAGGTTCGTACGGCGGTCGGCGATTCTGGCGATCGCGGCGGCAACGTTCTCCAATTCCCTCTGTGCGCGCTGCAGCCGGCGCTCACCGTCTTCGTGTTGCGTCTGCGTCGCACGCACCTCTTCCTGCGCCGCTGTCGCCGCCTCCGCCGCCGCGGCCATCGCCCGCTCGGCACTGGCAACCGCCTGTTGGGCAGCCTCCGCGCGCTCGGCCGCGGCCGTCCGGGTGGCAACGCAACTCTGCAGCTCCCCGCCTACCGCGCGGAGCTCGGCCCGCCGACGGAGGGGGCCACGTCCGGTCGCGTTCCCTGGCAGCCACATGGCGCCGCGCCCATCGACGAATGCCTCTCCGTTTCCTAACGGCCTGACCGCGTGGAGTAGCACGCGCAGCCACTCGCGCGCCGATTCCGCGACGTCGGCCAGCGTCACCAGCGGTTCGTCCGCGTCGTCGGCCGGTGCGTGCGCCACGTCCAGCGGCAACAGGAGGAGCGGGCCGGGATTGGTACGTGCGTGCCAGACGCGCACTTGCTCCGCGGCTTCGCTGTCCCGCACGAGAATCGCGTGCAGGTTGGCACCAAGGTAACGCTCCAGGAGGAGCGCCGATTCGGCGCTCGTCGAGACGAAGTCGCTCAACGGTCCCAGCACCGCGCCCTCGCCAAACTCCTCGCGATCGTCGAGCAGCTTTGCGGCGGCTGGGGCGAGCCCTACCCGCTCCCGCTCCAGAGCCTCGAGCGCGTGCAGCTTCGCCTCCAGCGACGTTATGCCATCTTCGGCGCGCAGCAGCTCCTGCCGTGACGCGTGCTCCAGGCCACGGGCTTCGGTGACCGCGGCGCGCGCGGACTCGAGCGCGGCGATCCGTTCCTCGAGCAGCAACTGCGTACGCTCCACCTCGCGGTCGGCGAGCGTGAGCGCGGCGCGCTGCAGTTCCATGTTGTCGGCGAGCGCATCGCGATCGTGGGCGAACTCGGTTGTGCGCGCTTCCAGCTCGGTACCTTCGCGCGCGGCACTTTCGCGATCGAGCTCGCGATGCCGAATGCGGTCACGCAGCTCGCGCGCGCCTCGCTCAGCGGCGTCGGCCTCGGCTCGCGCCGATACGACGCGCGCCCGCGCTGCGTCATCCGCTGCCACCCGTGAGGCGAGAACGGCTCGCGCCTGCTCCAATTCACCCTCGATGCGCGTGCGGTCGTCAGCCGCGGAGCGGCGGTCCGCCTGCAGCCGCGCACCCAGTTCGGTGCCGGCTCGACGCTCTTCTTCGGCGCGCTGGCGGCGCTCGATCGCGTTGCGATGGCGCTCTTCGGCTACAGCGAGCTCGCTCTCGACGCGTGCAAGCTCCTGCTGCTGAGCGTTGGTGGCGCGAGCGAGTTCCGCTCTCGCGGCTTCAGCCGCGGCGCGGGCGTAATGGGCGGCCTCGCGACCCCGCTCGGCTTCCTGCACCCGTGTTTCCGCGGCCGGCACCGCCTCGCGCAAGGTGCCGACGCGGCTGTCGAGCTCCACCAGCTCATCGCGCCACGCGGACATGTCGCGACTGGCGAGCGTCAACTCCACTTGAAACCGCCGCGTGGTCAGCTCGGCGTGCCGCTCGGCCCGCCGCCGCTGCCTGGCAAGCGACCGTACCTGGCTGTGGACCTCGTTGACCAGGTCGTCGAGCCGGGAAAGGTCGATCGCCGTTTCCTCGAGACGGCGCTCGGTGCTCCGGCGACGGTCCCTGTAGAGGCTTACGCCGGCCGCCTCCTCGAACAGCTCCCGTCGCTCGTCAGGGCGGTCGGAGAGCAGCGCGTCGATCATCTTCGCCTCGATCACCACCCCGGAGTCGGCGCCGAGTCCGGTACCGCGCACCAGATCCTGAATGTCGCGAAGCCGGCAGATAGTGCCATTCAGCAGATAGTCACTCTCCCCGGACCGCGACAGGCGCCGCGTAATGACGACTTCTCGATAGGCAATGGGCAGCTGCCCGTCGCTATTGTCGAAGACGAGCGATACCTCGGCGATGTTCACCGGCCGCCGGGCGGACGAGCCCTGGAAAATGACCTCTTCCATCTTGGCGCCGCGCAGCAGGCGCGCGCGCTGCTCTCCCAGCACCCAGCGCACGGCATCCGAGACGTTGGACTTGCCGCATCCGTTCGGCCCGACGATCGCCGTCACGCCTGATTCGAATCGCATGTCGGTTCGATCGGCGAACGACTTGAAACCGTGCATCTCCAGTCTGGTCAACCGCACTAGAAAACTCTCCCGACTCGATAGGCTACGACCGCCGCGGGGGCGATCGGGCGATGAGCAGCCAGCGCGGCCGCGGCCTGTTCCCGCGTTTCGTACGCGCCGGCATAGACGGCGACACTCGACTCCGACACTAGCAGGGCAAACGCCGGAACGCCGCGCGCCTGCCATGCCGCCAGGCTATCGCGCGCGGCGGCGCTATCGGCAAGCATCGTGAGGCGCAGCGAGAATGGAGCGCGGAGAAGGTAACCGCTCTCCGGGTCCAGTGTACGGTTTGCCCGCAACCCCTGCAGCACCGTACCGGCGGCTGACTCACTGGGAAAAGCGCCGACCGACACACGGTACCACGGCGTGTCCGGCGAGAACGTGGTCGCCGGCATGTTGCTCAGGCTCTCCGTCAGCCTGCGCCGGGCGGTGCCCGAATCGGTGACGTTGGCGATTACCACGACGTAAGCGGCCGCCGCGGCGGAATCGTCAGGGTTCACCACCGCGCCAAGCGCGAGGGGTTCCGATGCGACCGGCTCGGTCGGTGCCGTAAGCGGAGTGGATGCGGCGCCGAAGAATCCGAGGTGATCGCGGTTGAACCAACCCACCACGGCACCTATGCCAAGCGTCAGTCCCGCCGCGATGGCGATCCAGAGCCCGATCCCCGCTCGTTCCTGAACGCGAGGCACTACGCCCGATCGCATCCGCAGAACGTCGACGGCGTCGGGGGTCGACCTGCGCGTCGTAACCCGTCTCTGCTGCTGTGGTTCGGGGTCCGGCGGTTGAGGGATCTCCTCCGGACTTTCGCCCGCCGATGCGATGACGGGAGCTACTCCGGGTACCCGCGCCCCGTCGACCCTGACGATGGCGCCGAGTGCGTGAGCTAGAGCATCGACCCCCGGCGCGCCTTCCGGAACCACTGCCAGCAGCAGGGCACCCGTCTCGCGGAACCCACTGGCGAGCCGGCGCCATCGGTCATCACGAAGCAGTGCGGGATAATCGATTGGGCCTGGGCCGCTCTGCATGATGAAAAGGTTGCCGGCCCGATCGATCGGATGCGCTATGCGGTTGAGCGAGACGCCATGAAGAAAGGCGTCCATCAGTCCGTGCACAATTTCGACAGGCACGAGCGACTGAAGAGGAGCGACTTCACCCACCAGGTCGCCCACCGCGACCCTGCGGCGACGTGCCTGAGACTCGGCAATCCCGAGCGCCACTTCGGCGGCGTCTTCCGCCTGGCGTCCAATGATTACCGCCGCCGAATGCGAGTCGAGCGTCGCGGCGATCGCGTGCCCGTCTTCGCGCCAGCGGTTCATCGTCCCCGATTCCGTCACCTAGGGCGCCCCCTCGTATACCCAGTACGGTTTTGCGCTTTGCTGGCCGGCGGATTCCGCATCCGCGCGACTGCGGAAAGGCCCCGCGACCACACGATGGACGATGCTCTCGCCTACGGTGGTGGCGAGCACACGGACGGTGGCCATCACGCGCGGGGTTGAGGACCCTTCGCGAATCTCGCGAACGAGCTGGTGCGCCGCATCCTCGTCGCGCAAGGCGCCGAACTGCAACGTGAACTCCACCTCCACCGGCGGAGCCTGCGCCACCGGCGGCTCGAAGACCGACGCTTCGACAGGCACGGGCGACGGAGCGGTATCACGCCCGGCCACCTGGCCCTCGAATGGATTCTCGACAATGGTATCGTCAGGCACGCTGGCCAGCTGCTCTTCCACTGGCTCGGCCTCCGTTTCGGCGAGCCGCGGCCGAAATCCATCCCAGATGAAGAAGTACCAGAAATCGTTTGCGCCACCGGAGATCGTCGTTCGATCCTCCTGCAGCTCACCGCTCACGAGCACCACATCGGGTCCGCGCGCGAGCACAATGCGACCGTCGGGAGCGACGGCGGGCAAATCGGACCGCCATTCGGTCACC
This sequence comes from Gemmatimonadaceae bacterium, assembly GCA_035512875.1. GTDB lineage: Bacteria > Gemmatimonadota > Gemmatimonadetes > Gemmatimonadales > Gemmatimonadaceae > JALZIF01. The sequence continues at coordinate 7,305 of DATKDD010000205.1, forward strand.
ACGCTGCCCTGCAGCCGGTCGCTGCCCACGCTCAGTACCCACACCGTATCACTCGCCGCTGCGCGTATCAGGAGATAGCGGCCAGTCGGATCCATGCGAAGATCGCGCGGGAAACCGGGGAGCTCCGGCCCGTCGACGAGCGATTCGGAATAACGATCGATGATGAAGAGTTGCCGGCTCGAGTCGGCGATCACATAAACGCGGTCACCGCTGGGGGACGTGACGAGCGCGCGAGGCGGCGCCGGCAGCTCGACGGAGGGCACTGCCTCCAGATCCCGTATTCGCACAGCAAGCAGGCGGCGGCCGGAAGTCAGATATACCCGGTCGCCGACCAGTGTTCGAAGCACCCGCTCTGTCCGCTCGAGCACGAGCGAGCGGGCCGCGCGCGTCTCCGGCGGCTGCATCTGCCAGAGGACCGTACGCGAGGCACTATCGGCTACCAGCACCAGTGATCCATTCGGCTGCGGCAGCAACTCGCGGACGGGGAGTCTGGGTTCATAGGTCCACGCCCCACCGCTCCCGGGTGTGAGCCGCACGACTTCGCCCTTCGCCCCGAGTCCATAGATCGCATAGCCATCCGCCGAGGCGACGTTCTTGATTGCAGGCCTCGGTTCCCTGGTGACTCCGCCGAGCCGCAGGTCGATGCGCACCGGCACGCCGCGCTCGTCCACCGCCGCAATCGACCCTTCGTACTCGTCGAAAGCCAGAACCCGGGCGAGCACCGGTGCTCTGCCGTTGGCGCTCCATACGATAGAATCGAGCTGAGGGAACGCATGCACCTGCGGCGTTCCCCCTTTGCGCGGTACGCGAAGGACCAGCAGGTCGGGTCCGCGTGCGCTGGCGACCTGGGGTGAGTTGGCGTCGGACGCGGGACCATCTCGGCCGTCGCCTCCGCAAGCGGCAACGGCCAGCGCCAGCGCAAAGAGTGTGGGACGCACGCCGGAAAAGTAAGGGGCTGGGAGGCGGTGAGCGAGGGGTGAGTGACGAGTGATGTGCGACGCGCGACGCGCGAGGGGTGCACAACGGCGAGGCCCGCGGATGCGGCGCGAGGTCGGTTTGCCGAGCCGAATACAGAAAGCGCCGCGCAAAGCGCGGCGCTCACTGCCCCTCGTCGCGCGTCGCGCGTCACTCACATCTAGAACGACGGCCCCAGCGAGAACCGCCAATACCCATCCTTGCGATTCGGCCCGTCCAGCGGGATAGCGTAGTCCCAGCGGAGCAGCGCGAAGTTGTACAGGTTCACCCGCACACCGAAGCCGTAGCTCCGCAGAAGCGAGCGTGTCTCTCCGGGATCGCGCAGATTCCCGCTGTCGCCGCGCAGACGCACTTCCTGCCCGCTGAACCAGGCGAGTCCCGCATCGAAGAAGGTCATCGCCTCGATCGGTGGCAGCGTGATCGGGATGATGCCGAAATCCAGGCGCCTTACGAGTGGGAACCGCAGCTCGGCGTTGACGACCGCCACGCGGCTTCCGAACAACGGCAAACACCGATACGTCTGTCCGCTGCTCGCCTGCGCGCATTGCCCCTGCTCGACCCGGTAGGTTTCCCGGTCGTAACCGCGCAGGATCTCCGGATAGCCGATGAACTTCCGAACGCTGTCGGCATCACGCCCCTGCGACAACACGGCCATTCCGCGCGTTGCCACCGT
>DATKDD010000206.1:0-2141 GCA_035512875.1 Gemmatimonadaceae bacterium
TCCGCCACCGGCAGCGAAATGCGAAAGGTGGTTCCGGCGCCTGGCGAGCTTTCCACGGACAGTGATCCGCCGTGTGACTGAACGATTCCGTAACTGACGCTGAGCCCCAGCCCGGTGCCGGTGCCTTCGGGCTTGGTCGTGAAGAAAGGCTCGAAGATGCGTTGGCGGATGTCGGCGCTCATGCCCGAGCCGCTGTCGCGCACGTCGATACAGACACGGTCACCCCGATCGGCGGTAGTGATAGTCAGGCGGCGGGTGCTCGTCGACGCCATCGCCTGCTCCGCGTTCACGATGAGATTGAGTAGCACCTGCTGCAACTGCCGCTCGTCGCCCTGCACGCATCGAAGCGTGGGAGCGAGTGCGAGCCTCACGTCCACGTTGCTGGTGCGAAGTCCGTAAGCGCGAAGCCGTAGCGTTTGTCCGACAATGTCGTTGATGTCGATGGCGGCGACGCCCGGCTCGGACTTGCGCGCGAATGCAAGGAGGTCCCTGACCACCATCATCGCCCGGTCGACTTCCCGCTTGATGTACTGCACGGACTCGGACTGATCGGACGTCAGCGACTCCTCGGCGAGAATCTGGGCGAACGCCGAGATGCCCATTAACGGGTTGTTCAACTCGTGGGCGACACCGGCAACCAGCTCGCCTAACGCAACCATCCTCTCCGATTGGCGCAACTGCTCGGCCACCCGTCGCTCATCGGAGAGATCGCGCGTCGCCGCTACCAGTCCGAGTGGCTGACCATCCTCGTCCTGGATGGGCGTGACCATGACCGCGGCGTAGAACTCCGTGCCATTGGTGCGACGGTGTATCTGTTCGCCACTGTGCCAGGGACCAAAGCCGTCGGCATGAGCAAGAAGCATCCGAAGCGGGTGCCCCAGCATTTCCGCCAGGGAGTGACCGTAGGCGGTCGTCGCCGCTACGTTGGCGTAGCGTATCGACTCGTCAGCGCTGCAGACGAAGACCGGCTGGTTGAGTGTGGCCAGTGCCGTCGCCAGCAAGCGATGCCATCCCTGCTGCCTCCGGTCTTCCTCGCGCATGAGTACACTGTCGACCGCGAGCGCAATGGCGGGCGCAAGACGCTCCAGTGCTTCCCGATCCACATCGCCGATCGCGCTCCCGTCGGCGATCACTATTCCAAGCGCCCCGATTCTGCGGCGTTCCGACGCCAGCGGCAGCATCACTCCGGAGGCACCGCGCCATGGCTGTATTGCTCCGCTCTCGGGTGCGCCGGTCATCTGCTTTCCGAGGAGATCGTGCACGGATCCTCGTGCCGCGACGTAGCTGAATGCCGGATCGGAATTGGAGCCCGACGTACGCGCGGCGAGCGCCAGCCCCGCGTGCGGAACGATGCGCGCGATCTCGGACAGCATCGCATCGGCAGCGCGAGGCAGCGACTCCGCGGCCAGGGCGATCCGGGCGAGCGCCGCCGCCGTCGCGAATTCGTCGCGCTTGCGCCGCTCCGACTCGGCCAGCAGCCGCGCCTGACGACGTGCCTGTTCGGCCTCGCGAATCACCTGGGCATTCTCGATGGCGATCGTGGCGTGATGCGCGAGCGTCATCAACAGCTCCTCATCTTCGGTCGTGAAGTCGCGAACCGTGTTGCCGAACACCATGATCGCACCGATCGCCCGGCCCTCGCGCAGAAGGGGCGCCGCGACGGCGTTCTCGACACCGGCGGGATGGTTGCACGCGCTCCACGGCCACCGTTCCGCGTCATCGGACAACCGATTGGACCTGAGTGGCCGCTTGAGGCGCACGCAGTCGCCGCCTAACGTTCCGTTTACCGGAGCCCGAATCCCCACGTCGCCGCTTGCCACGCCGGCCCCCGCCACCACCGTCAGTTCGTCCTGGTCAGTGAGCCCGACGCGCGCCCCGCTCCCGCCGAGCAGTTCGGTGGCGTGGCGGGCAATGAGTGTGACGGTGGCGTCGAGATCGCGGGCACCGTTGATCCGCGAGATGATCTCCCCCAACGCGCACGCCACTCTCACGGCGTGCTCAGTACGCGCGAGGAGGCGTCGCAGCATCTCAGCGGATACGTCGCCGGCCGCCATCGAGGCGATCAGCTCGTCCTGCAGGAGGACGAGCGACTCGAAAGCTCCGGCGCCGGGTACGGCGGCGGCGAGGTTGAGCGCGGGCGG
>DATKDD010000207.1:0-4796 GCA_035512875.1 Gemmatimonadaceae bacterium
AAGGCGCCGGAACTGCAGAACAAGAGCCTCGACGACTTGCTAGGCGACCTCGACGCGGTTCCTGAAGGTATTCGCACCGCCGTGCGCAACAACGGCGGCGGACATTGGAACCACACCATGTTCTGGCAGATCATGGGGCCCAGCTCCACTGCCGAGCCCTCCGGCAAGCTGGCCGACGCCATGAAATCGGCCTTCGGCGGTTTCGATCAGTTCAAGGAGAAATTTGCCGCGGCCGCCACGGGTCGCTTCGGCTCCGGGTGGGCGTGGCTTCTCGCCGAGGGCGGCAAGCTCTCGATCGAGAGCACTCCGAATCAGGACAACCCCGTTATGCAGGGAAAGCACACCATTCTTGGCCTCGACGTGTGGGAGCACGCCTACTATCTCAAGTACCAGAACCGCCGCGCCGACTACATCGGTGCCTGGTGGCACGTGGTGAACTGGGGTGAGGTGGCGAAGAGGATGAAGTGAGGAAATGGGTGAAGTAGGAATTGGGAAATAGGAAATGGGAAATTGGGAAAATGGAAAGGGAGAATGACTCGGGGCGCCTGCGGGCGCCCCGTTTTTCTTTGGGCTTCGGGCGCGATAGGGTGAATGATCGCGACGCCTCACCTCCGCACGAATCCGGATCCGGTCGCTTGCATGCAACCACTTCGCACGAACCCGGGGCGAGTCCTCTCGTGATCGCTATGCTCGATCCGCGCCCGAGCCATCCCTTTTCGCTCTTTCCAACTCGGCCGCTTCCTCTTCCCGGCTACCCGCCACGAGATCGTCCAGCCCCCCATCTCCCGGACGTTCGCCGGGCGTATCGGCCAGCGGGTCCTCGGTCGGTGTCGCTCTCGATAGGCGGCCGAGCAGCGGAGGGGCGAGAAAGGTGGTCACGATGACCATCAGCGTTACCGCACTGAAGAGCTGCGTGTCGAGCGCGCCCCGGCTCAGCCCCATCTGCGCGAAGATCAGCCCAACCTCACCGCGGGGGATCATTGCCACGCCGATCAGCGCCTTGTTTCCGCGGAACCACCACGGTGCATAACCAGCCGCGTACTTTCCGACTACCGCCACCACGAGCAGGGCGCCGCCGATCATAAGGGCATCGAAGTCCGCCATCGTTCGCAGATCTACCGCCGCGCCTACCGAAGCAAAGAAGATCGGCACGAACAACAACCCGAGCGATGAAGTCGCCTGCTCGATCTCCCGGCGCTGGGGGGTCTCGTGCAACACCAGCCCGGCGGCGAATGCACCGATGATGCGCGCCGACCCGGAAATGTCCGCGAGCCAGGCGAGAAAGAGCGCAAAGGCCAACGCGATCAAACCCAGGGCGCCTGTCGCGCGAATATGTTGAACGAGCCGGAACAGCGGCGGCGCGAGCCACCGGCCCAGGACCAGCGCCGCGACCACGAAACCGATCGCGATCCCCGCGATTCGCCCGACGGTCAATGGCGTAATGACCGCACCTAGCGTCAGGCTGGCGACTACCGTAAGGATGATCAGTCCGATGACGTCGTCGATCACCGCCGCGCCAAGTACGATCTGACCTTCGCGTGTCTGCAGCCGGTTCAGATCCGACAGCACTCGTGCCGAGATGCCGATCGACGTGGCCGTGAGCGCCGCGCCGCACACGATGGCCGGCAGCGACGGAATTCCCAACGCGCTGGCCACCCAATAGCCAAGCGTGAAAGGCAGGACGACACCCACCAATCCAACCATTATCGCCGACCGGCCCACCTTCATCAGCGAACGGACGTTGGTATGCAGTCCGATCTCGAACAGCAGAATCACCACACCCAGTTCGGCCAGCGCGGCAATGGTCTCGTTGGATGGGTCGAGCAGCCCCAGCGCCGACTGTCCCAGGAACACGCCGGCAACCAGCTCCCCGAGAACCGCCGGCTGCCCAATGCGTTGGGCCACGTCGCCTAAAAGCTTGGTGGCGACGATCGTCGCCGCGAGCGTCAGGAGCAGCGTCGTGAAGTGTCCACCCGCAACGGCACCCATCAGCAGCGGCGAGGCCGCCAGTCCTAACCATACCCCCCGGCGCTTCACCGCGAGGCGCCGTCCCCTTCGAGGTAGGTATAGCCCTCGAGTCCGGCCACGTACTCGGCGATGAAGCGATTGGCTTCGTCACGCGTAATGTCCGTCGCGGCGTTCACCTTGCGGCGAAAGACCGTGAGCAGGTCGGAGGCACGGAACTGGACGTAATTCAATACCTCCGTAACCGTGTCACCATGCACCAGATCAGTGACCGCATAGCCCTCCGGCCGCAGCGCGATGTGCACCGCGTTCGTGTCGCCGAACAGGTTATGAAGATCGCCCAGAATCTCCTGATAGGCACCGGTTAGAAAGATGCCTATGATGTAGGGTTGCCCCGACTCGAACGGATGGAGCTCTATGCTCGGGCGCCCGGAGCGACCGCCGACGAACCGGTCGATTTTGCCGTCGGAATCGCAAGTGACATCCTGCAACGATCCGAGTCGCGTCGGCCGCTCGTTCAACCGGTGGATCGGCATGATGGGGAACAGCTGATCGATGGCCCAACTGTCGGGAAGCGACTGGAACACACTGAAATTGCAGAAGTACCGGTCGATCAGCCGTCGCTTAAGCTCCTCGATGATGTCCTGATACTCCTCGGCGTCCTGCGCCGTGAGGCGGGCGATCTCGTTGAGGGTGGCCGTGTACAGCTGATCGGCGATCGCACGTCCGCGCAGCGAGAGCACGCCGCTGTTGAAAAGATGCTGCGCCTGCTCCTTGGCGAAGGTGGCGTCGTGATAAACCTCCCGAACACTTCGTCTCGACAGATTGTCGTAGCCTTCCCGCAGTTCGTGCAGTACCGCGTGATCGTCGTCGCTCAGTGCGGGAAGCTGCACGCTCTGTTGTGACTCGACATCGATCACGTTGATGAGAAGCAGCGCATGGTGGGCGGTGAGTGCGCGTCCCGATTCCGAGATCAGGTGTGGCATCGGGAGCTCGAGCTCGCGACAGGATTCGGCGAACGTATACACGATGTCGTTCGCGTACTCCTGCACCGTGTAGTTCACACTGGCCGAGACGGTGGAATTGGAGCCGTCGTAGTCCACACCCAGGCCACCGCCGACATCGACGTGGGTGATGTCGACGCCCATCGCGCGCAGCTCGGCGTAAAACCGTACGACTTCCTGCAGCCCGGACTTGATGTAGCGGATGTCCGTGATCTGTGAGCCGAGGTGGAAGTGAAGGAGCTTCAGCACGTCCAGCCGGCCGAGACTCGTTAGGCGATCGATCAGTCGGACGAGCTCGCCGGCATTGAGCCCGAACTTCGAAGCCTCGCCGCCGGACTCCGCCCACCGCCCAAAGCCCTCCGATGCCAGCTTGACTCGCACGCCGGCCGTCGGCGCGACGCCCATCGCGTCCGCGACTCGCAGCAGCGTGTCGAGCTCGCTGAGCTGCTCGAGCACGACGAACACCTGATGGCCAAGCTTCTGCCCCATCAGAGCGAGGCGCATGTACTCCTCGTCCTTGTAGCCGTTGCATACGATCAGATGCCCGGTGTCGTCGTTCAGCGCCAGCACCGCCTGCAGCTCAGGCTTGCTGCCGCACTCCAGTCCCACTCCGTGCGGCGCGCCGAACTGCACGATCTCCTCGATCACATGCCGCTGCTGATTCACCTTGATCGGATACACCAGCGTGTATTTGCCTTCGTAGCGAAACTCTTCGATTGCGATCGTGAATCGCTGGCTCAGCGCAACGATGCGCGATCGGAGAATGTCGGAGAAGCGGAGCAGCAGTGGCAGCCCTACCCCCTGGGCCTCGAGGTCGCGCGCAATCTCGAACAGGTCGAGCGTGCGCTCCGGCTGCGCACGATCAGGACGCACGACGACATGCCCGTCGGAGTTCACGTCGAAGAACCCGATTCCCCACCCTGCCATGTTGTACAACTGCCGAGAGTCTTCTACCGTCCAGACCTCTTCGGTGACAGCGTCTGCGGACTCCGATTCGTGCACTCGTGTGGCCATCGTCGTTCCCGGAACGTGAGCGCGGCAAAAGGCCGCAAGTTAGAGCATACGCGCGAAACTAATCGCTCGATGCGCGCGATGGCTCGCGAATCCAGCCGTTGGCAGCGTCGGGGGCGGTCGTTCGATCGCATGCCGGAGAGTCTCGGCCGTCATGCTCCGCACCCCTCACGCCACAAGAATCAGGGAAACAGGAGAGTCGTTCGCCAGCCGCCCGAATGGCGCTCGTACAGCTGGCGCTCGTGCAGCCGGAAGGGTCTGCTTCGCCAGAACTCGATCGCCCGAGGTTCGAGTCTATATCCCGACCAGTGGGATGGCCGCGGGACGGCGAGTCCGGTGAACCGCTGCTCGGCTTCGCGCAATCGCGCTTCGAGCTCGGTGTACGCGGCAAGCGGCGCGCTTTGATCCGAAGCCCAGGCGCCAAGCTGGCTGATTCGCGGCCTCGTCGCGAAGTAGGCATCCGCTTCCGCGTCAGGCACGAGCTCCACCGTGCCCTCGACCCGCACCTGGACCTCGAGCGGCTGCCAGTGAAAGCACAGCGCCGCGCGCGGCGAATGTACCAGGTCCGCTCCCTTTCGGCTGCGCAGGTTGGTGTAGAACACGAAGCCGTCGGAGCCAACGCTCTTGAGAAGTACTATCCGTGCCGACGGCTGGCCATCGGTGCCGATGGTGGCAAGGGTCATTGCCGTGGGCTCCGGCAGCCGCGTGCGGTCCACGGCCTGCGCCGCCGCGAGAAGCTTCTCGAACCGGGCGATCGGATCCTCGAGCTCGGATGCGCCATTCGGCGGCGCAGGCGGGGTGCTGCCATCCGTTGTC
>DATKDD010000208.1:0-2392 GCA_035512875.1 Gemmatimonadaceae bacterium
TGCCGCACCGGCCGGCGCGGACACCGCAGCCGAGGGACGGGCCGCGGCCGCACCAGGGGGCGTCGCTCGTCCGATAGCGGACTCCACCGGATCGGTTCGTCCCAAGAAGAAAGACTACGGTTCGACAATGGTGATCCGCGAATTGGCGAGCGGATCGGAAGTGCGTGTGGAAGACGTTATGGCAGTCCAGGTGGATTCCAGGGGAGCATGGATCGCCTACACGGTCTCGTCGCGAGAGGATTCCAAAGACGGTGTGTATCTTCGCCCGATATCCGGCGGCGAGACGGTACCGGTGCTCACGGGTGAGGGAAAATACAAGAGCCTGGCGTTCGACAAGGCCGGAACGCAGGTGGCGTTCGTGACCGACCGGGACGAGGCGACGGCTGACAAGCCTCGTTATACGCTCTATCATGCCGCGGTTGCATCGTCCAGAGCACGGTTGCTGCTCGGTCCGGCGGAGCTTGGCGACACGATGGTGCTTTCCGACCGCGCGAGTCTCGAGTTCAGCGAGGATGGAGCGAGGCTGCAATTCGGCGTGGCGCCGCCGGCTCTCGACTCCATCCCGGCGGACTCGCTGGCGGACAAGGCGGTGTTCGACCTGTGGCATTACGAGGAGGCCCGATTGCAGCCACAGCAGCGGGTGGAAGCCGAGCGTGACCGCGGCCGCTCGTATGCGGCCGTGGCGGAAATCCGCGGTGGAAAGTTCAAGGTGCTCGGCAGCGATTCGTTTCAGCAGATCAGGCTTTCGCGCGATCTCCGGACCGGCCTTGCGCTTACATCGGTGCCTTACGCGGTGGAAGCCATGTGGGGCGAGGGCGGCAACGACGTCTACGTGATCAACGTGGTGACGGGAGAGCGCAAGCGCATACTCGAGCGCAGCCGGTACGGCGCTTCTCTTTCGCCGGCGGCACGTTATGCCATCTACTTCGGCAAGGATCGCAACTGGCACACCTACGCGACGGCGACGGGAAAGGTGGCCAACCTCACCGGCAACGTCGCCGGCGTGCGCTTCGATCAGGAAACGTGGGACACGCCGAGCGATCCCGCGCCATGGGGTGTGGCGGGATGGACGCCTGGCGATCGCTCAGTGCTGTTGTACGATCGGTACGACATCTGGGAAGTGGATCCAGCCGGCGTACGGCCTGCCCGTGTCGTAACTGATTCCGTCGGCCGGCAGCGCCGAATCACCTTTCGTCACGTGGAGCTGGACACGGCCGCCCGGTTCATCGATCCGGCCAAGCCGATTCTGCTTTCCGCGATGAACGAGGTGACCAAGTCGAGCGGTGCCTGGCTCGAGAAGCTGAACGTGACGCAGCAGCCGGAGAGCCTGTACATGGCCGACCGCCGGATCTCGCGTCCGGAAAAGGCGAAGAGCGCGGACGTGTTGCTGTTCACCAGCTCGACGTTCACCGATTTTCCCGATTTGTACGTGAGCGGCATGAATCTGCGTGACGCGCGCAAGCTGAGCGACGCCAATCCGCAGCAGTCCGGTTATCGGTGGGGCTCGGCGCAGCTGGTGCGTTGGCGGAACATGGACGGCGTACCGCTACAGGGCATTCTCTACAAGCCTGACGACTTCGACCCGTCGAAGCAGTATCCGATGGTAGTGTACTTCTACGAGCAGATGTCCGACAACGTCCACGCTCACCAGACGGCGGTGCCGCGGAATACCATACAGCCAACGCTGTATACGTCTAATGGCTACCTGGCGTTCTTCCCCGACATCGCGTACACCGACGGATATCCGGGGGCGAGTGCGCTGAAGGCGATCGTGCCGGGGGTGCAGATGCTGCTCGACTCCGGCTTCGTCAAAGAGGATGGCATAGGGATCAGCGGACAGTCGTGGGGCGGATACCAGGCGGCGTACATCATCACACGGACGAATCTGTTCTCGGCGGCCTTCGCTGGCGCGCCGGTGGCGAACATGACGAGCGCATACGGCGGCATTCGCTGGGCGTCGGGGCTGGCCCGTGCGTTCCAGTACGAGATTTCGCAGAGCCGCATAGGCGGGTCGCTGTGGGACATGCCGATGCGCTACCTGGAGAACTCACCGCTGTTCCACGCTGACCGCATCGAGACGCCGCTGATGATGATGCATAACGACGCAGATGGCGCTGTGCCCTGGTATCAGGGTATCGAGATGTTCGTGGCGATGCGCCGGCTGGGCAAGGAGGCGTACCTCATCAACTACAACGATGACGGCCACAACCCCACCAAGCGTGCGAACCAGCTCGACGTCGCCATGCGTCAGATGCAGTTCTTCGACCACCATCTGCGCGGCATGCCGGCGCCGGAGTGGATGCAGAAGGGCATTCCTTTCCTGCAGAAGGGGCGGCAGTTCGTGACGCCGCAACCGACGGTCACGGAAGAGAAGGTGAGCGCGACGCCGTAA
>DATKDD010000209.1:0-2745 GCA_035512875.1 Gemmatimonadaceae bacterium
GTCACCGGATCACTCGATTACCGCGCATTGATGAGCGCGATCGGCCCGCGCACGCGGGTGCTCGCCATCGGCGCAGCCTCCAACGCGCTCGGCACCATCACCGATGTGCGGGAAGCAGCCGGCAAGGCACGAGAACACGGCGCCCTGGTGTTCGTGGATGCGGTGCATTACGCGCCACACGCGTTGATCGACGTGCAGGACATGGGGTGCGACTTTCTCGCATGCTCGGCGTACAAGTTCTACGGCCCGCACATTGGAGTGCTGTACGCCCGGCGCGAGGTCGCCGCGCGACTGGATCTGCCGCGGCTGGAGCCCGCGCCGAGTGACCCCCCGGAGTCGCTGGAGACTGGTACGCAGAACCACGAAGGGATCGTCGGCGCGGCGGCGGCGGTCGAGTGGTTCGCCTCGACGGGAGGTGACGCAGGAACCCGCCGCCAGCGCCTGACGAACGCCTATCACGAGGCGCACCTTAGAGGCGAGGCGCTGCTGGAGGCGATGTGGGAGGGGCTGTCCGGCATCGACGGCGTGAGGCTCTACGGCCCTCCCCCGGGAACGCCGCGGACGCCGACCGTTGCGTTCACCGTGAACGGCGCCGCATCCGAAACGGTGGCGAAGCACCTCGCCGCCAGCGGCGTGTTCGCCTCCCATGGTGACTTCTACGCTGCCACGGTAATCGAGCGATATGGACAGGCAGCCGAAGGAGTGGTGCGCGCCGGCTGCGCCATCTATACCAGCGCTGAAGAAGTCGAGCGCCTGCTCGCTGCCGTGCGGACGGTACGGCGGTGAGCGGCGGGTATTCCTAACGCGAGCTGGCCGGCGGCACCTTCTTGTGCGATACCAGCTCCTTGTCCAGCGCGGCGAGGAACGGACCGTACTTCGTGCCGGGATGCCAGAGCACCCAGCCATCGTACCCGGCGTCATAAACGCCGCGCTTCTGGTCGCGTACCTGTTGGGCCCCGTAGGGCGGCTGTCCCAGGCTGAACGCCTGCAGCCACGGCCGGACCTGCTCGCCCGCCGGCATCCCGAGAGCCTGATTACGCTCGAACGCGCGGGCGATCGCAACCTGGATCACCCGGTACGGATCGGCGTTAGGACGATCGATGCCGAACGCTCCCCGCGGGTAATGCGATGGGTAGACCATTGGCAGCAGCACGTCGGTGACCCGCGCCAACGGCTCCCACGACTGCCCGATCTCGAGCGCCCCCGGCACCGTGGTGACCAGGCCGAACACATCCGCCGTGCACCGCCCGCCCAACGCGTTAATGCGGCCGCACGCTTCCGTCATGAACGCCGCCAGCGCTTGCGGCTTGCTCAGCGAGTCGGCGCCGGCGAAGACCTGCTTGGGCAAGCTGGCATACGGCTCCGGAAAGCGGATGTAGTCGAACTGGATCTCGGGGAAGCCTAACCGCACGGCCTCCTCGGCCACCCGGATGTTGTACTCCCAGATCTCACGGTCGTACGGGTTCACCCATGCCAGCCCTTCCTTGTCGCGCCATGGCGTACCGTCCGGACGGCGGATGGTGTGCTCGGCGTTCACCCGCGCGGCCACCGAATCCTTGAACACGACGATTCTCGCGATAGGCAGAATTCGATGCGCGTGGAGGGTGTCGAGCAACGCGCCCAGACGTGGAATCGCACCGGCGTTTCCGGCGTTGCGCACGACTGTTGGATCAGCGGATGAGTAATTCAGACCGAACTCGTCTTTCAGATCGATGACGAATCCGTTGATCTCGGTCGAGTCGGCTATCGCGATCAGCGATCTCATGCGGGCGGAGCTCTGCGCCGCCCAACGATTGACGTAGAGACCGCGCACCACCGGGACGTCGGCAGGCGTCAGCCGCCCCGTACCCACGGCCGCGTTCGAGGGCGTACGGTTGGCCGAGGATCGTTCGAGCGCCGGGGGGCGGCTCGAATCCATGGCAACGGCCGCAGCCGGCACCGAGTCGACGGCCGGCGAAATCGTGGAGGCGCGACTGCTATCGGACTCCTCCGGACGTGGCGTGGAGTCGGAAGCGGCACATCCGAGGAGAACGAAAAAGGCGATAAAACGTGAGATGCTTCGCATGCTACCGTGGCCGATGCTGGAGGAGGGGGCGTGCAATCTAAACGCGCGCGAAGGCTTCTCGTCACAGAGTGCCACGGCGAGCCACTATATTGCCGAGCAATGCCCGCGCGTCGAGCCGTTGCTTCGGTTTTCGCAGTGCTGGCGGTCTGCTCCTGCGGCCCTGGCCAGGATGCGCCGCCGCCCCGGACGGAGTTTCTGCTCCTCGCCGGCGACTCGACATTCTGGGTGCGCTACGAGGAGCCGCGCCTGCGCGTCCGCGGCTCGCCGATCCAGCTCGCCCGCGTTGGCGGCCGCCTGATGGAGATCTACGTCGCCGACGATGACCGCTCCTTTCGCGGTGCGCTTCTGGTTGGCCAGCGGATCTATCGCCGGGATCTCCTGACCGGTGACTCCGCGCTCGTATTCGATGACACGACCATCACCTCGCTGGCCCGTTGGTACGCATCGGAGCACCCCCGCGAACGCCCGCTTCGCCCGCACGAGGAAATCGATGCGGAACCACAGCTGGACGTGCTCGGCGAGATAGCCACTCTCGACCAGCATGGTCCGTTTCTGTCTTTCGAGTACCGGGTCGACGGTGTGCTCGACGGTGCGAACGAGATGCACGAAGTGCGTCGCGGAGTCGTCGATCTGCGCGATGGCTCGCTGGCCACGCTGCCGGAACTATTCGGCGACAGCGC
>DATKDD010000210.1:0-9432 GCA_035512875.1 Gemmatimonadaceae bacterium
GTGGAGGATGCGATGCTGGTGCAGCTCGAGACGGCGCAGGGGATCTCGATGTCGTTCGACGTCACGTGGTCGTACGTGGGACTCGAGCAGCGATGGTGGTTTCAGCTTCTGGCTGAGCGGGGGAGCGCCACGCTCGGGCCCCTTCGGGTCGTGAAGGAGCTGAACGGCCGGCCGCAGCTCGTCTCGCCGACCGGGGGCATGGCTCGCGAGAGCGCGTTCACGCAGTCGTATCGCGCGGAGCTCGCGCACTTCCTGGCGGTGATTCGCGAGGAAACCGAGTACTACGGGCCCACGGACCAGATCCGCGTGCACACCCTGCTCGAGGCGATCTACCGCTCGGCGGACGAAGGCAAAGAAGTCCTGCTTTGATGCGTCGCACGCTTCTTCCAACACGCGGGGAGGCGGTCGCCGCTGGTGTGGCCGCGCTGCTGTTCGCGCTGTCGTTCCCACCGTTTCCCTTTCTGGTGCCGGCGTTCGTCTGCCTGACGCCACTGGCGGTGGCCGTCGCCCGTGCCGCCGATGCAGGGGGCTCGGCGCGCTCGGCGGCTCGTATCGGCTTCTGGTTCGGGCTGCTGGGATATGCCTGTGCCCTGTACTGGATCGCGATAGCGCTCTCGCTGTACACCAAGCTCGCGATCCTCGGTTATGCGGGGGCGATCATCTGGCTCGCGCCCCTCGTCGCGCTTTCAATGGCGGTGCTGTTCTGGCTGCGGCAGGCGACGCGAGCGCCAATGGCGCTGCTGCTTCCAATGGCGTGGGTCGCACTGGAAGTGGTGCTCAACTACACCTCGGATCTGGCGTTCCCGTGGCTCCCGTTAGGATTGTCGACGTCGCGATTCCCGGTGTTTGCCCAGATTGCGGATCTGAGCGGCGTACGCGGCGTGAGCTTCTGGCTGGCTGCCAGCAACGGCCTGCTCGCCGACGCGTGGCTGATGCGCGAGCACCGGCGCGCGGCGTTGATCCGGTTCGGCGTTGTCGCCGGACTGCTCGTCGCGGTGGGCGCGTACGGCACCTATCGAATGCGCACCACCGTGCTGCGTGCGGTGGCGCCGATCGCCGTCATTCAGCCGAACATTCCGCAGGAGGAAAAGTGGCAGGCTGAGAACCAGGGGAGGATCGTGGGCATTCTGAGCGACCTGACGAGGAGACACCTGGCGGAATCCGATGCCCGGATGGTCGTGTGGCCCGAGGTGGCACTTCCCGGCTTCCTGGTCGACCATCCTGAGTGGGCGGACAGTCTTCAGGCGCTCAGCCGCCCGACCGGAGTGCCGATCCTGTTCGGCGTACTCGACGTCACCTTCCATCGGGATGGCAGCTACGACTACTTCAATGCAGCGCTGCTGACAGATGACCAGGGAGGGCTGGGCGCTCATCCACCGTATCGCAAGGAGTTTCTCGTACCCGTCATCGAGCGCGTGCCGTTCGTGAACCCCGATTGGTTCAAGGGCATGCAGTATTTCGGCGGGTTCGGCCGCGGCGACGATCCGCCGCCGATGGTCATGCCCTTCGGGCGGATCGGCGTCCTGATCTGCTACGAATCGGTGTTTCCCCAGCTTTCGCGCGAGTACCGGCGCAAGGGCGTCGATGTGCTGGTGAACATCACCAACGACGCCTGGTTCGGCCGATCCATCGCGCCGTACCAACACGAGTCGCATATCGCGCTTCGCGCCATCGAGAATCGAGTAGGCATAGTGCGTTCGGCGAACACCGGCATCTCCGAATACGTGGACCCGCTCGGGCGCCGCCACGGCGTCACGCAACTCTTCACCGCCGAAACCCGCACCTATCGGGCCGAAACGACGGATGTCGAGACGCTGTACGTGCGTTTTGGTGACTGGTTAGGCTTCGGCAGCTTCGCGGCTGTGCTGGCGGTATTGGCTGGAAACTGGCGGCGCCGGCGCCGCTCGCCAGAGTGAGCGCGGCGTCGGTCGGCATAGATGTAGGCGGGACATTCACGGACCTGGTGTCCGTCGATGCGGATGGATCGGTTGTCGCGCGAAAGGTGCTGAGCACCCCGCGGGACCAGAGCGACGGCGTCATTGCCGCCCTTCGTGCGCTCGGCGGCAGCCCCGGCGACATCTCACGCCTGATTCACGGCACCACGGTCGCCACCAACGCGCTGCTCGAGCGGTCCGGCGCCACCGTTGCGCTCTGTGCCACCGCCGGATTCGAGGATGTGCTGGAACTGCGCCGGCAGGACCGCGCTGCGCTCTACGATCTGGCGCGGCATCATCCACCGCCTCTGGTACCGCGCGACCGGTGTATCGGAGTGCCGGAACGAATGGGTCCCGCCGGAGTGCTTGTCGCGCTGGATCCGGCCGATGCGCAGGATGTCGCACGGGCCGTTGCAGCGCTCGGCGTGCGCGCCGTAGCCGTCTCGCTGCTGCATGCCTATCGAGATCCACGCCACGAGCGGTGTCTCGAGCAAGCATTGCGCGCTGCCTGTCCCGAAGTCGATGTGGTATTGGGAAGCGACGTGCTCCCGGAAATCCGCGAGTACGAGCGCACGGCGACAACCGTCGCCGAGGCGTATCTGCGTCCCGTGGTTTCGCTCTATCTCGGCCAGCTGGCCAAGCGGGTGGGTGGCGCCGGCTATCCGGCACCGGCGGTCATGACCTCGTCAGGCGGTGTACTGCCCGCCGCGGAGGCGGCACACAACGCGGCGGCCCTCGCGCTTTCCGGTCCCGCCGGGGGGGTAGTAGGTGCAGCCCTCGTCGCCTCGCTCGCCGGCTTCGACCGGGCATTGACCATCGACATCGGCGGCACCAGCGCCGACGCGGGACTCGTGCTCGACGGCGTGCCGTTGGTGGAGAGTGGCGGCGACATCGCCGGCGTGCCGATTGCGCTCCCTCGCGTGCTCGTCGAGACCGTCTCCGCCGGAGGGGGAAGCGTCGGTTGGCTCGACGACGGCGGCGCATTGCGTGTGGGTCCGCGCAGCGCGGGTGCCGAACCGGGGCCCGCGGCGTTCGGACTCGGTGGAGTGGAGCCGACGGTGACTGACGCACACTTCGTTCTGGGAACCGTCAGGCAGCGCGTTCTGAGCGGTGGTGTGGTGGCCGATCGTGCCGCCGCGTATGCCGCAGTTGCCCGACTCGCATCGTCGCTAGGCGCGACCCCCGAGCGCGTGGCTGCCGCGATGATAGCCGCGGCCGATGCGTCGGTAGCCCGAGCGCTGCGCCGGGTGAGCGTCGAGCGGGGAGTGGATCCTCGTGGATGCGTGCTCGTCGCATTCGGCGGCGGGGGCGGTTTGCACGCTTGTGGGCTCGCCGAACAGCTCGGCATGCGAAAGGTCCTCGTGCCGCCGTTGGCCGGCGTGCTGAGCGCGCTGGGGCTCGCCGTCGCCGCCGAACGCCGGGACGCGCTCGTCAGCGTGATGCGGCATGCGGACGATCTCTCGCCTGACGAGATCTCGGCCGCGTGCGCGGCGCTCGCCGAGCGTGCCGGTGCCGCACCGTCCCGCGCGTGGTGGGCTCGGGCGCGCTACGCGGGGCAGGGCCATGAGCTCGATGTGCCGCTCCAGCCCGGGGAGGGCGGCCCGGCGGCGGGCGCGCGCTTCGCTCGAGTCCATGCCGTGCGGTATGGCTTCACGCTGGAGCTTCCTGTAGAGATCGTGGGTCTCCGTCACGCCGCTCTGGGCCAACCGGTGCCCGTCACCATCGCCCGCCGCGGCTCGCAGCCCTGGTCGCCTGACGAGCCACAGGACAGCGGCGGCATGCTCGATGTGACCGTCCATGGGCCATCGACGATCGCCCTTCCCGACGCCACGATGGTCATCGCGCGCGGATGGACCGGGCGGTCACTCCCGATCGGTGGATGGCTGTTGGAGCGCGACACGTGACCACCGGACGATTCGACCCGCTCGCGCTCGAGGTCATGTCGCACGCCTTCGCCGCGATCGCCGAAGAGATGGGTACGGTGCTGGTGCGGGGCGCGCTGTCACCCAACATCCGTGAGCGCCGCGATGCGTCTGCCGCGTTGTTCGACGCCGAGGGGCGAATGATCGCACAGGCGGCGCACATTCCGGTGCACCTGGGAGCCATGCCCGAAGCCGTGCGCTCGGTGCGCGAACGCGAGCCGCTCGCAGGCGACACCTACATCCTGAACGATCCATATCGCGGCGGCTCCCATCTGCCCGATTTGACGCTCGTGCACGCCGTGGAGCTCGAGGGTGCGATCGGCGCGTACGTGGCCGTGCGTGCCCACCACGCGGATGTGGGTGGCATGAGTCCAGGCAGCATGCCGCAGGGGGCGACGGAGCTGGTGCAGGAAGGACTGGTGCTGCCGCCGACGCGTCTGGCCCGCGGTGGCGTGGTCGAACAGGAATTACTCGAGCTCATTCTCGCGAACGTGCGCACGCCTGACGAGCGCCGCGGCGACCTGCGGGCCCAGCTCGGTGCGTGCATGGCCGGCGCGACTGCGTGGCGTGCGCTGGTAGCGCGCGAGGGGCTCGCGCGAGTGTACGACGCCGGTGAGGAACTGCTCGCCTATACCGAGCGGCGAGCGCGGGCGGCGATCGCGGCGCTTGGCGGGCGAACCGGATCGGCCGGTGATGTGCTGGAGGGTGATGGTCTGGGCGACGGTGACATCGTGGTTCGAGCGCGTGTGCACGCCCGAGGTGACACGCTGGTCGTGGATTTCACCGGCAGCGCCCCCGCTGTGCCAGGCAACGTGAACTGCCCGTTGTCGGTGACCCGGGCTGCGTGCGTGTTCGTGCTCCGAACGATCCTCGCCGATGATGTGCCGACTAACGACGGAATCGCGCGCGCGCTGGAGATCATCGCCGAGCCTGGAAGCGTGGTGCACGCCCAATGGCCGCACGCGGTAGCGGCCGGCAACGTGGAGATGTCCCAGCGCCTCGCCGACCTGCTCGCGGCGGCGCTCGGCGATGCCGGGCTGCCAGTGGTGGCGCAAGGGCAGGGGACGATGAACAATATCTCGTTCGGCGGGACGGGGTGGACGTTCTACGAGACACTGGCCGGCGGTCAGGGTGCCAGCTCCCGCGGCCCCGGACCATCGGCGGTGCACGTGGGCATGAGCAATACGCGAAACACGCCGGTGGAGTCGCTGGAGACGACGCTGCCGCTCCGTGTCGATCGATACGCGATACGCGGCGGATCGGGTGGCGCGGGGCATCACGCGGGTGGCGATGGAGTAGTGCGTGCCTATCGAGTGCTGGAGCCGTGCACGGTGACGCTGCTCACCGAGCGGCGGCGTCACGCGCCGCGCGGTGCCGAGGGTGGGGCGAATGGCGAGGTCGGCCGCAATCTGCTTAACGGGCGCGAGCTGCCAGCCAAGTGTCGCGTGTCGCTTGCCGCGGGGGACGTGCTGACGATCGAGACGCCTGGTGGCGGAGGTTGGGGAGCCTAGCGAGTCACGCGTGACGCCGTACCGCCTGGGCCTCGGCATTCTCGTGCACGCCGCAGGAGGCGCGCAAGACCAAGGTGCAGTCGAGCCGGTCGTGTGTGTGCGCAACGCGCCCCTGGCGCGCGATGGCGAAGAGCATGCGCTCGAGCGCCAGCCGCCCGAGCTCCACACTGGGCACGTGCACCGAGGAGAGCGGCGGCGTCACATGCCGCGCGATGGGCAGGTCGCCAAATCCGGCGATCGCCATCTCGTCAGGCACCGATATACCCGCTTCACGCAGCGCGGTCGAGGCGCCGATCGCCATCGAGTCATTGGTGGCGAACATCGCGGTCGGACGTGGGCCGGCGGACAGCAGCCGCCTCGCCGCTTCGTAGCCGCCGTCCTCGGTGAAGTCTCCCACCGTTTCCAGGCGCTCGTCCCGCGCTATGTCGTTTTCGGCCAGTGCCGCGGCGTATCCCTCTCGCCGTTCTCGAGCGTCAGCGTTTCCTTCGGGACCGGAGATGAGCGCGATGCGGCGATGTCCATGGCGCACGAGATGCCGAACCATCGCCGCCGCTCCGCCCGCGTTATCGATCGCCACGATCGTCGCAGAGGTTTCCCGCCGCGGTGTACCGACAAGCACGACCGCCTGTTCTTCGGGCAGCTCGCCTAGCAGCGGTAGCGGATCGAGTTCGGGCGAAATGATGATCACTCCATCGACGCGCCCGCGCATCGCCCTGAGAGCGTCGGTGGCTGACGAGAAATCGCGGGCCGCGCTCGACACGAGCAGGTGAAATCCGCGCCGGCGTGCGGCGTTGTCCAGCCCGAGCATGACCTCGGAGAGGAACGCGCCGGAGAGCGCGGGGATGAGAACTCCCACCGTGGTCGTGCGGCTCGTTATCAGGCTTCGCGCCGCGGCGTTCGGGACGTAGCGAAGCCGCTCGGCCGCGGCGAGAACGCGCGCGCGGGTATCCTCGTCGACGGGGACGGTGTCGTTGAACACGCGAGAGACGGTCGCCGGCGATACCCCCGCGGCCTCCGCGACCTCCTTGATCGTGACCTTCACCGCGCCTCCGCTCGAAGCTCCTGAGTGAGCTTGAAAACGTTTACAGCGCCGCATGATACGTCAAGGCCGGTCCGGATGTAGTCACGCGGCGTACCAGGCCCCATCTTCCGCAGCGTTCGTTTACTTCAAAGCCCCGCACCGCGCCTCCGTGACTGACAGCAAACGCACTCCAACTCGCGCCGATCCGACCGCTCACACCGCTCTCGACACCAGCACCCCCGACTACGGCGATCTGGCCGCGGTGCTCACCGGCGGCGGTGCGCGCGGTGCGTATCAGGTTGGCGTTCTACGCGCCATCACGCGCCAGTTTCCCGAGCTGCGCATTCCCGTGCTGGTCGGAGTCTCCGCGGGCGCGGTGAATGCGACCTATATCGCCAACCACGCGGGGTCGCTGCCGCAGGCGGTGGAGGATCTGGCGCGACTCTGGACTTCGCTCACCCCGGATCAGGTATTTCGCGTCGATGGCTCGGAGCTCGTGTCGAACGGCTTGCACTGGCTGGTTCGCCTGGGAACCGGAGGCCGGCTGGAGGCACGCAGCACGCGTGGACTGGTCGATACGGCGCCGCTGCAAGCGGTGCTGGAACGTTCGTTAGGTGCGAGTGTCGACGAGCCGCTCTCCGGCATTGGCAGGAACCTCGAGCGGGGAACGCTGCGCGCCCTCGCGCTAGGCACGACGAACTACGCCACCGGCCAGACGATAGTCTGGGTTCAGGGAAGCGAGATCGAAACGTGGGAGCGTCCAAAGCGGCGGAGCGTGCAGGCGCCGATCACCATCGGGCACCTGATGGCCTCCGCCGCGCTGCCGCTCTTCTTCCCGGCGGTCCGGGTCGGTTCCTACTGGTATGGCGATGGCGGCCTCAGAATGACCGCCCCGTTGTCACCGGCATTGCATCTTGGCGCAGACAAGATCCTTGCGGTATCGACGCGCTACCAGCGTTCGCAGGCCGAAGCCGACCGGCCGGAGGTGGTCGGGTATCCGCCGCCGGCGCAGATACTCGGCGTCATGTACAACGCCATCTTCCTCGATCTGATCGATCAGGACGTGCTGCGCCTGGAACGGATGAACCGGCTACTCGCCAAGCTTCCACCTGACGATCGAGACGGAATGAGGATCGTCGACATTCTGGTGCTTCGTCCGTCGCAGGACCTCGGACGCCTGGCACGGGAGTACGAGCCGCGGCTGCCCAGCATGTTCCGGTGGCTCACCCGCGGACTTGGCACGCGGCAGGCCTCGAGTGCCGATCTACTCAGCCTGCTCATGTTCCAGGAGGATTATCTCGCCAGGATCATTGCGTTAGGCGAGGCAGATGGCCACGCGCGCGCCTCCGAGATCGCCGACTTCATCAAGGGAACGAGGACGGTGGCCGGAGTGGAGCGGTAGCGTTCAACTTTTCAGCACGAGCTCCATCCCCTCCGCCGCCCCCACTACACGCAACGGAGCGCCCTCATGGGCCGCACGCGCGGCGCAGCGGGACACCATTCCGTCGATCTCCTCATCGGTGCGGCCGGGAGCGTGATGGAAGAGGGCCAACGTCTTCACGCCCGCGTCCAGCGCCAGTTGGAGCGCATCGTCGGTCGTCGAGTGGCCCCATCCCATGAAGTCCGCGGACTCCTCCTCGGTATAGGTACCGTCGTGAATGAGCAAGGCAGCTCCGCGACTCGCCTCGCGCAGGGCATCGCGTGAGGCGGCGCCCGCGCCAGGCTGCTCCGCGCGCAGTTCGTTGTCAGGTACGTAGACCACCGCGGCGACGCCAGCGACATCGATGCGATAGGCAAGCGCTCCACCGGGATGCCGCACCGGCATCGCCCGGATGCGCATCCCGCGCAACTCAACGGGGTCCAGCGGCGGAGCACGAAATTCGATTGCCGCTCCGACCGCATCGAACGAAACCGGAAACACGTCCGGAGCCAGCAGGCCCTGGATGGTGTGCTCGAGCGTACGCTCGGGATGGCCTGAGCCCCAGATCCGCAGCTGCGTTCCACGACGGAACATCGGAGCGAAGAACGGCAATCCCTGAATGTGGTCCCAATGCGTATGGGAGAGGAACAGATCGAGCGGCTCGTCAGGCGAATGCCCGTCGAGCGAGATCCCCAGTGCGCGGATCCCCGTGCCGGCATCGAAGATGAGCGGCACCCCGCTTCCGAGCGCCACGGTCACACACGGCGTATTGCCGCCATAACGAGTCGTATCCGGCCCGGGAGACGGGATCGACCCCCGCGTGCCCCAGAACCGCACCCGCATCGCGGCGTTTCGCGCGCCGCTCTCGTCCTCCGTCACCCAGTGCTCCTGTGCGCCACTCGCTCGAGCGCGCTCCGGTCGGACACCGAGATCTGACGCCGCTCAACGGTGATCATTCCCTTGTCCTGAAACTCGCGCATCGCGCGCGATACCGTCTCCCGGCTCGCACCTATCATCTGCGCGATAGTCTGATGCGTGAGCTTCTTCTCGATCTGGCCGTCCGCACCCGCGTTGTCCAGCATCAGGCGCGCGATGCGCCCGTGTACATCGAGCAGCACCAGCCCGCCTATCTGCTCATCGGCGCGGCGGAGCCGCTGGGAGAGTGCAGTCAGCAGCGACCAGGCGAGGGTTGGCGATTCCTCAATGCGCCGCCGAAAGTCCTCACGTCGCAGCACGATCAGCTGCGTATCCTCGGCGGCGATCACGTGCGCGCTGCGGGGCTGACCGTCGATCAGCGACAGCTCTCCGAAATGCTCGCTGGGTCCGAGCATACCGAGAATGACTTCGCGCCCATCGTCGCCGACCAGAACGACTTTCACCCTGCCGCTCTTGACGATGAATAGCGAGTCCCCGGGATCATCCTCGAACAGAATTACGCTTCCGCGCGGGTAGCCGCGTTCCCGAGTGAGCTCGGCGAAGCGCTCCAGCTCCATCGCGTGCAGGCCTCGAAGCAACGGGACGGTCGCCAGAAATTCGGTGGTCTCCATGAGTCCGCTCGAAGTGCGGCATGAGGGCGTCTTGCCCCCGCAGCCGGTTCAGGCGGCAAGCTAGAGGCGGCCCGTGC
>DATKDD010000211.1:0-2781 GCA_035512875.1 Gemmatimonadaceae bacterium
CGAGCAAAGCGATTCGACGGCGGCCGCCGTAGACCGGCGGGCCGACGAGCTCGCGCGAATCGAGCAGTCAACCGTCCCGGCCCACTTCGATTCCGCGGCCAGGGCAATGAATCTGGAAACGGGCCAGGTCGTGGCGATCGAAGGGGAACCGCTGGTCTGGAATGGTCGTTATGTGCCCGACATCGGTGCCTGGGCGTTCCGGAGCGCCAAGCCGGGTCAGATCAGCAGTCTGGTCCCTGGCGACGACGCGTATTACCTGGCCAGAATGGATTCGTTGGCGCTGGGCGGCGTTCCGACGCTCGACGCCGTCCGTGATGACATTCGACGGCAGCTCATTCGAGACAGGAAGGTGGAGGCGCTGGTGCCGCGGGCCAGGGCGATCTCCGACGCCGTCGCTCGCGGCGCCACCCTCGAGGCAGCGGCTCAGCGTGCCGGAGTGGAGGTTGCTCAGACGCCGATGTTCACCCGCGCCATGGCGGTTCCCGGCCTCGGGCAGTTCACTCGCGCGATAGGCGCGGCATTCGGCCTGCCGGTCGGCGCGGTGAGCGAGCCGATCTCGACAAGCAACGGTGTCTTCGTGATTCGCGTCGACAGGCGCGTGCAGGCGAATCGGTCGGCCTGGGAGCAGCAGGCGGCGGTGCAGCGCGCTGGCCTTACGCAGCAGATGCGGGAGCAGCGGGTGCAGCAGTTCATGGCCAACCTTCGCCAGAGCGCCACGATCAACGACCTGCGTCGCGAAACGCTGTACCAGGCCGGGCAGGAGGTGTAGCACTAGCCGTCACCCCGGCGAAGGCCGGGGTCCAGGCGCGGGAATGACGGCAAAAAGGGCGGTCCTCATAGCGGGCCGCCCTTTTTGAGCACTCGATTCGACTCACTCAGCCGCTCAGCCTATCAGTCGCTTGGGATCAGGGCGCGGGCTCTCCTCCTTTTCGCGCTCACGGCGGGTGACTGTTTCGTCACCGGGACGGACGCGATCCTTGGGTTCGGGGTCGTGGATCGAGCGCTCCACTTCGTTGATGCTCTTCTTGAACTCCCGGATCCCCTTGCCGAAAGAGCCGGCGATCTCCGGGATGCGTCGCGCCCCGAAGAACAGCAGGATGATCAACAGGATGATCAGCATTTCGGTGAGCCCTAGCGGTCCGATCATCCGACCCTCCTAGAAAAGAGATCGCGCAATGAGATACGCAATCAGGACTCCTACCAAACTCAACAAGGATACATCGAGCGCGACTGGCCCTATCGCAAACTTAATGATCACGAGGTCGACGGCCAACGGGCCGAGGGAGGGAGTCACCCCGGTCGTGAGAAACTCCTTTACCGCGCCGGCGGGCAGGAACTGCCGGCTGATCGCGGTCAAAAAGCCACCCACGATGAAGCCGATGGCAAGGACCACCAGGTGGAACACCGGCCGATGCTTCGAGGATCCGCGAGCCATTCAGTTGCTCCGTTCCACCGCGTAGGCAATCGCATCATGCAGCGAGACGAGCACCGGCGAATCCGGCAGCCCGTCGAGGGCTTCTTCCGCACCCGTCGCGTATTCCGCGGCGCGGCGGCGTGCATACTCGATTCCGCCCTCTTCACTAACGATACTGGTAACTCGCGCGATCTGGTCGTCGCCCGGTTCGGCGGTGCCGAACAGGGCGTCCACATCACGCCGACCGGCCGCGGACATCGATCGCAGGGCGGCGATGAGCGGCAGCGTCACCTTGTGCTCCTTGAGATCGGCGCCGGTCGGCTTGCCGGTCTGCACCTCGGTCGACACGTAATCCAGAATGTCATCGGCGACCTGAAAGCCCATGCCCAGACACATGCCGTAGCGCGCCAATGCCTGACGATGTCGCGCCGCGCCGGCCAGCGCGCCCAGCTCGCAGGCGGCCGAAAGCAGGGACGCCGTCTTTGCCCGAATCAGCGACTCGTAGTCATCCTCGGAGAACGCCAGCGCGTCGAGTGAGGTGAGCTGCCGCATCTCGCCGATCGTCATGGCGTTGGTGGCAGCGGCAAGGACACGCAGCATCTCGATGTCGCCCAGGCGAACCAGCTCGACCATCGCCCGCGAGTAGAGGAAATCACCCATGATGACCGACACCTGATGGCTGAACAGCGCATTCAAGGTCGGCATCCCTCTGCGCATCACCGAGTGGTCCACCGAATCATCATGCACCAGTGTCGCCAGGTGTACCAGCTCGATCGTTGCCGCCACTGTCCTGGAGCGCGGCTCGGGACGTCCGTCCACCGCGCTGGAGAGCAGTGCCAGCGTGGGACGGAACATCTTCCCACGCATGTGGAGCAGATACCTGCCCATGTCCTCGAGCATGGGAAAATCGGCGACCGCAATGCGCTCCAGCTCCTTCGAGGCTTCTTCAAGCCGGTCGTGAACGGGCGCCTGAATGTCGCGGAGTGCCGGCGTAGCGGGGCGGCGCGTACGGAGAGCTCCGCTCATCGTGCGCTCTGCGCGGTCGCGGCGAGCCGGTCGTTCACGTCGCGGAATTGGATGTCGACGCTGTAGACGCGCTCGTAGTACGATCTCGCTTCGGCATGGCGCCCCAACGCCTCGCACGCGGTGCCAAGCATGTAGAGCACGCCGATCAGCGTGTCATCGCCGCGCCGGCCGTCGGTCAGCGCACGCGCTAGAAGTGTTGCCGCGACCGGAAAGTGCCCCTTCTCCAGAAAGCACTGGCCGAGTGCCTCGTAGGTCTTCACCCGGTCATCGGTCGATCGAAGGGCCTTCTGGAACTCGGCGATCGCCTCATCGATGAGTCCCATCTCGCGATAGGCTATCCC
>DATKDD010000212.1:0-3409 GCA_035512875.1 Gemmatimonadaceae bacterium
AGCGTACGTGCCGACCACCGACACGTACATCGAGAAGGATGCGTCGATAAACGACGACATCGACAGGCTGCGGCTGCGTGCCACGTCCAGCCTCATGGAGCGCGAGGATGTGATCATCGTCGCCACCGTCTCGGCGATCTATGGCCTCGGCGATCCGGCTTCATATCGCGAGAAGATGGTCACCGTCGAGCGTGGCGAGACCATCCCCCGCGATGAGATCCTCCGGCGGCTGGTCGACATCCAGTACTCCCGCAACGATGTGGCGCTGGAGCGGGGCACCTTCCGCGTGCGCGGCGACACGGTCGAGATCCTGCCCGCGTACGAGGAGCAGGCAGTACGGATCGAGATGTGGGGGGACCAGGTGGAGCGGATCACCAAGATCGAGCCGCTCACCGGCAAGGCGATCGCCACGCTCGAGCGGGCGGCGATCTATCCGGCCAAGCACTTCGTGACCACGCGTCCGACGCTCGAGCGCGCCGTGACGCTCATCCGCACCGAGCTGGCCGAGCGGCTGGCGGAACTGCGGGCGCAAGGGAAGCTGCTCGAGGCGCAGCGCCTGGAGTCGCGCACCAACTTCGACATAGAGATGATGCTCGAGATAGGCACCTGTGCCGGCATCGAGAACTACTCGCGGCATCTGTCGGGTCGTCAGGCAGGGGAGCGGGCCGCGGTCCTGTTCGACTATTTCCCCGAGGACTTTCTCGTCGTCGTCGACGAGTCGCACGTAACGCTGCCGCAGATCGGCGGGATGTTCAACGGGGACAGGGCGCGCAAGCTCACGCTGGTCGACTACGGATTCCGGCTGCCGAGCGCCCTCGACAACCGGCCGCTGATGTTCGACGAGTTCCTGAGCCTCACGCCCAAGGCGGTGTTCGTCACGGCCACGCCTGGCGAGCTGGAGCTGCAACTTTCCGAAGGGGTGGTGGTCGAGCAGATCATCCGGCCCACCGGCCTGATCGACCCGGTGATCGACGTGCGGCCCGTGCGCGGCCAGGTCGACGACCTGCTCAACGAGATCCGCGTGCGCGAGCGGCTCGGCGAGCGCGTGCTGGTCACCACCCTCACCAAGCGGATGGCCGAAGACCTCACCGACTATCTCCAGCAGATGGGTGTGCGGGTCCGGTACATGCACGCCGACATCGATGCGATCGAGCGGATGGAGATCGTGCGGGGGCTCCGGTTAGGCGAGTTCGACGTCCTTGTCGGGATCAACCTGCTGCGCGAGGGGCTGGACCTTCCGGAAGTCTCGCTGGTCGCCATTCTCGACGCCGACCAGGAAGGATTTCTCCGCAGCGACCGGTCGCTCATCCAGACGGTGGGCCGTGCGGCGCGTCACGTGTCGGGTACGGCCATCTTCTACGCCGACAGGATCACCGGGTCGATGAAGCGCGCGATGGACGAGACAGACCGCCGCCGCGAGATCCAGGTCGCGCACAATCTCGAGCACGGCATAACGCCGCGCAGCATCATCCGGGATGCAAGTGAGGTGCGCTTCACCACCCGGGTGGCCGATGCGCGGGTGGAGAAGGCCGGCGTGAAGCGGGTCAGCGAGCGGCCGGCCACCTTCGCCAGCGAGATGGACATCGTAGCGCGCATCGAGGAGGTGGAGGCGGCGATGAAGACGGCGGCGCAGGAGCTCGACTTCGAGGCGGCGGCGACGCTCCGCGACGAGCTGTTCGAGCTCAAGACCAGGCTGGGCGACAAATCGGGTGGCACGGCGTCTCGCCGGGACCGTGCGGCAGCTCCCGGCGGCGGCCGGTGACTCACCACGAGCTGCATCACCGCGTGCCATCGCTCGCCGCTCGCGGGCGCATTGCCATGACGGAAGCGGAGCTCGTGCAGTGGGGGGAATCGTTCGGCCGCGCCGCGCGCCCGCCGTTGATCGTCGCGCTGACCGGCGATCTGGGCGCGGGCAAAACGACGCTGGTGAAGGCGATCTGCCGCGGCGCAGGCGTCAAGGAGCCGGTGACGAGTCCGACCTTTGCGCTCGTGCACGAGTACGCCGGCACGCTCGGCGAGGTGTACCACCTGGATCTTTATCGCCTTTCAACGCCTGACGATTTGACGGGGATCGGGTGGGACGACCTGATGAGCGCGTCGGCACTGCTGCTGGTCGAATGGGCGGATCGCGCCGGGGACCGGCTGCCGGCCGATATCGTGCCGATAGCACTCGAGCACGTGGAGGGAGAGCCGGAGCGCCGGATTCTCATGGCGGGGTGACGGCGGGGCTCACGCTCGCCATAGAGTCCTCCACCTACCTGGCCAGTTGCGCATTGTTCGTTGGAGCGGAGCCGCACCCTGACGCCGAGCTCGAGGTGCCGACGCGTGGCGCCACCGGCGAGCGCCTGCTGCCGGCGATCGCGGAACTTCTGCGTAACGCCGGGATCTCGCCGCGCGAGCTGACCCGGGTGATTTGCGGTGCCGGCCCGGGAAGCTTCACCAGTCTGCGCGTCGGAGCATCGCTGGCAAAGGGGTTCTCCTGGTCCGCCGGAATTCCACTCGTCTCGATGCCCTCGCTTCCCCTGCTGGCAGTGAGCGACCCGGTACCTCAGGCGGAGGGCCGGTACCTGGCGATCGTGGATGCGATGCGCGACGAACGGTTCGCGCAGGGCCTCGAGATCGGCGCCGATGGAAGCCTTACGATGATCACCGCTCCGATGCGCGTTCCGGTCGCCGAGGTGGAGCGGCTGGCGAACCGGCTGCAGGCAAGAACGATCGGGCCGGGCGCCGGAGTGTCGATCGTGCAGCGTCCGCATGCGCGCGGCGCCATGCGGCTGCCGGATCAGTTGCTGCGCGAGGTGGACGTGGCGGGGTGGGAACCGGAATACGGCCGGTTGGCGGAGGCACAGGTAAAATGGGAAGCGGCTCACGGAAGGTCGCTCGGGGCGACGTGAGGGGTGAAAGGGACATCGTGCAGCCGATTACGATTCGTCCAGCGGCGGCCAGCGATCTCGACGCGATCGTGGCGATCGAGGGGCTGGCTTTTTCGGATCCCTGGAGCCGCGCCACTTTCGCGTCGCTGATCGGCGAGCCACTCGTGCATTTTGCCGTGGCGGAGTTCGAGGGTGCGGTGCTCGGCTATGTTGTCGCGTGGTTCATTGCCGGCGACTGTGAAATCGGGAATCTTGCAGTGCATGCGGCGCAGCGGGGACGCAGGATCGGCGGGCGGCTACTCGATTCGGCGCTGGCCGAGGCGCGCGCACGGGGAACGGAGTCGGTCTATCTGGAGGTGCGGGAATCGAATGTGGTTGCGCAACGGATGTACGGTGCGCGAGGCTTCGCTCGCGTGGGGCGCCGGCGACGTTATTATCGAAGGCCGGAGGAAGATGCGTACATTCTGCATCTGGTGATGCACCCGCAGCCGGGCGATCAGCATCACCGGCGCTGATTCCACAGTGGCGGCGCGATT
>DATKDD010000213.1:0-7513 GCA_035512875.1 Gemmatimonadaceae bacterium
TCTGGGCGGCCACGATCCGGAGGATCCGCAGCACGCGATCGGGGCTCCACCGACGGATCTGTCGATGCATCCCAATTCTCCTGCCTATCGCCTGATCCTGAACAACGTGCTGTTCCCGGCGGCAAAGAAGAAGCCGTTGAAAACGTAGGGTCTGGAATCGGGGTGCGCGACGCGCGACGCGGGACAGCGGGAAAACCGCGCGGCAAACGGGAGGATGCGCGGCTGGGTTCGGGCGCATCGGCGGCGATGCGCGCGGCGATCCGGCTTGCCGGCGGACGTGAGGTCTGCTTCGTCGCCAGGGTCGACGATGACGGCGCGGTACAAACTGCGCGGGTGGTGTCGCGCGGCGACGTACGGAGCGTGCTTGCGCTTCCCGGCGCTGCGCAGCGCGGTGAGATGCTGCTGCACAATCATCCATCGGGGGAGCTCGAGCCGTCGGCGGCGGATCTGGAGGTGGCCGCGCTGCTGCATGACGACGGCGTCGGCTTCGGCATCGTCGACAACGAGGCGCGGCAGCTGTACGTGGTCGTCGAGATCCCGCGCGCTCGCTCGGTGGAGCAGGTCGACCCGGCTGGCGTCGCCGATGCGCTCGGCCCCGGTGGTCCGATCTCCCGCGCACTCACCGCCTACGAGGACCGGCGTAGCCAGCGGGTGATGGCGCACCGCGTAGCGCGGCTGTACAACAGCGGCGGGATCGGGCTGATCGAGGCGGGAACCGGCGTCGGCAAGTCGTTAGGATACCTGGTGCCGGCCCTACGCTGGGCGGCAGCCAACGGCGAGCGGACCGTCGTCTCGACGAATACGATCAACCTGCAGGAGCAGCTCATCGGCAAGGATCTGCCGTTCCTCGCCGGAGCGCTCGACGATCAGCCGGTACGCTTCGCGATCCTCAAGGGCTGGCGCAACTACCTCTGCCTGCAGCGCCTGGAGCAGGCCGAATCGTCTGGCACCGACCTGTTCGAGAGTGGGAGCGCCGGCGAACTGGCGGCCCTTCGCCGGTGGGCCGAGCGCACCACCGACGGAACGGTCGCCGATCTTCCGGTCATGCCACGCGCGGAGGTCTGGGACGAGGTCGCGGCCGAAGCCGACTTGTGCGGCCGCCTCCGCTGCCCGCATTTCGACCGGTGCTTCGTTTTTTCGGCGCGGCGTCAGGCGGCTCAGGCGGACGTGGTCGTGGTCAATCATCATCTGCTGCTCGCCGACCTCGCCGTAAGGCGCGCGCAAGGCAACTGGACCGAGGCCGCCGTGCTCCCGGCATATTCGCGGCTGGTCGTCGATGAAGGGCACCATCTGGAGGAGGTCGCGGCGCACCACCTGGGCGAGTCGGTGAGCCGCATGGCGCTGCAGCGGCTGTTCAACCGTCTGGAGCGGCGCGACAAGGGACTTCTGCCCACGCTCGCCGCACGATTGCGCACGAGCAGCGATCTTCTGAGCACCGCGAGCCTCGATCTCGTGGAGGGACGGCTCGCTCCTTCGCTGCAGGCGGCGCGCGCGACGGGCGCCCGCCTGTTCGATCTGCTGGGAACGCTCTTTCCCGCGAGCGCCGAGCCGATGGTGCGACTCACCGATGCGTTCGCGAAGCACCCCATCTGGCGTGACGGATTGGACGCGGCCCTGACGGACCTCATGGCGGAGCTGCAGATCCTCGCCGACGGCCTCCAGCTCATTCGTGGCCGGCTGGAAGCCGACCATGCGCGCGCCGAGGCGCTCGCGCCGCTACTCGGCGAGGTGGCCGCGGTCATTCGCCGGCTCGCGTCCGCTGGCGATGCGTTGACGACGGCGTTACGCGGCGCCCCGTCGGGGCCGCCGCTGGTTCGGTGGATCGAACAGCGCGGCAAGGAGAAGAACGTCGCCGCGATCGCCGTACCGCTCGACATTGCGCCGGTACTGCGGGAGGATCTGTGGTCGCGGGTACATACCGCCATCGTCACGTCGGCAACCCTTGCCGGTGGGCGCGACTTTTCCTTTCTCGTCAGGCAGCTTGGCCTCGACGAGCCGCGGCTGGAGCCGGAGACGGCGATTCTCCCGTCACCGTTCATCTACGAGGAGCAGGCGCTACTAGTCGTCCCAACCGACCTGCCGCCGCCCAACATCGATGTCCCCGGACATCGCGCCGGCGTGCTCCGGGTGGTGCACGACCTGGCAGCGGTGAGCGATGGCGGATTGTTCGTGCTGTTCACGAGCCACCGGGAGATCCGGCACGCGGCACAGGCGCTGCGGGAGTCGGGGGCGGCGTCCCGCTGGCCGCTGCTCGTGCACGGCGATGAGCCTCGCGATGTGCTGCTGCGCCGCTTCCGTGAGTCGGGACGCGCGATCCTGCTCGGCACTGCGTCATTCTGGGAAGGCGTCGATGTGCCTGGCGACGCCTTACGCGGGCTCGTTCTCGCCAAACTGCCGTTCCGTGTACCTACCGAGCCGATAACGGCGGCGACCTGCGAGGCGATCGAGGCGCGCGGCGGCGATTCGTTCCGGGAATACATGCTCCCGCACGCGACGCTCCGGCTCAAGCAGGGCTTCGGCCGCCTGATTCGCACCAGCACGGACCGCGGGGTCGTGGTGCTCTGCGATCCGCGCGTGATCTCCAAATCGTACGGCCGGGCGATGCTCGACGCGCTCCCGCCCGCGTCGCAATTGGTACTGCCATGGGCCGAGGTGCAGCCGTCACTCTTGAAGTTCTTCCGCGGCGCGAAGAGGGAATGAATGGATTTGGGAAGTCTGATAACACATTTTAGTTCGAGGCTACGGCTCGTCGGCTGGCATTTGCGCTCATGGTCATGAGGATGAGGCCGATGGTTCTTGTTCCCAGGAGTCTGTTCCGCGCGGAGATGAGCTTTGGCAGGGCACGGAGCGACTCCGCGGCATCCGGAGTTTCCGCCTCATCCGCGTGAACCATGAGCGTTAGAGCCTGTCGACTCGTGGTAGCCAGGGACGCAAGAAGTGACAGGGTAGCCAAAGGCCACTGATGCAAATTGTCCCAACGAAGATTGTCTGCGTCGGCCGGAACTATCGGGCGCACGCGCGCGAGCTCGGCCAAGACGTACCTGGCGAGCCGTTGCTCTTTCTCAAGCCTCCGTCGAGCGTGATCGCCAGCGGTGCACCTATCGTGCTGCCGCGTGCGTCGGCGCAGGTGGAGTTCGAAGGAGAAATCGGGATCGTGATGGGCGCGCGGCTTCGCTATGCCCGTCCGCTGGATGCCGAGAAGGCGGTCGCCGGTGTGGTCGCGCTCAACGATGTCACCGCTCGCGATCTTCAACGGCGCGATGGGCAATGGACCAGGGCCAAGGGATTCGACAGCTTCTGCCCGGTCGCCGACGCTCCGGTCCCAGTCAACGATCTCGAGATGCTGACCGTCATCACACGGGTGAACGGTGTCGAGCGTCAGATGGGATCGGCGGCCGATATGGTGTTCTCCATTCCGGAACTGCTGGCGTACATCTCCCGAATCATGACCCTCGAGCCTGGCGATCTCGTTGCGACCGGCACTCCTGCCGGCGTAGGGCCGCTCGCCGAGGGCGACGAGGTCGAAGTGGAAATCCACGGCGTGAGCCGCGTTCAGAATCCCGTCATTATCGAGCAGGAAATCGCTTCGTGAAGATTGCGCGCCGTCTCGACAATCTCCCGGTATACCTTCTCGCCGGCATCCCCCAGAAAAAGCGCGAGCTGCTGGCGCGCGGGGTTGACGTAATCGATCTCGGCGCCGGCGATGCCGATTTGCCACCTCCCCAGCCAGCTGTGGAGGCCCTCGAGCGGGCGGCGAGAACCCCGGCAATGCACCGGTACGGATTCGGCCAGGGACTCGCCGCGTACCGGGAAGCCGTCGCTGCCTTCATGGAGAGGCGCTTTGGTCAAAGGTTCGACGCGGGCAGCGAGATAGTGCCATTAATCGGTTCCAAGGAGGGGATCGCCCACCTGGCGCTCGGATATCTCGAGCCTGGCGACGTGGCGATAATTCCCGAGCCCGGATACGCTGCCTATGGCGGTGGCGCCGCGCTGGCCGGGGGCGAGTTGCACTATGTGCAGCTCCGGCAGTCGCGGAATTTCCTGCTGGAGCTCGATGCGGTGCCGCCCGAGGTTCTGCGGCGCGCCCGCATGCTGTATCTCAACTACCCGAACAACCCCACAGCGGCCATCGCCCCGCGGGAGTACCTGGAACGAACGGTGCAGCGCTGCCGGGACCTCGATCTGCTCCTGGTGTATGACAACGCCTACTCGGAAATGGCCTATGACGGTTACCGGCCGCCGAGCATCTTCGAGATCGACGGGGCGCGAGAGGTGGCCGTCGAGTTCCACTCGATGTCGAAGACCTACAACATGACCGGGTGGCGGTGTGGCTGGGCCGCGGCCAACGCGGAGATCGCGAGCACACTGGCACGCATCAAGACGTACGTAGACACCGGAGCGTTCATGGGCATTCAGGCAGCTGCCGTCGCGGCGCTCGAGAGCTACGATGAGTTCGTGCCCGGCAATCTGGCGGTATTCCGCGAGCGGCGGAACGCGGCGGTCGCGGCGTTCGGACGAGCGGGGTTCGGCTGCACCGTTCCGCAGGCGACGATGTACCTCTGGATGGCGCTGCCGGCGGGAGTGCCGAGTGGCGCGTTCGCCGAAAAGTTGCTAATGGATGAAGGTGTGGTGTTGCTGCCGGGTTCCGCGTTCGGCAGCGGTGGCGAAGGATTCGTCAGGCTGTCGTTCATTGCCTCGCCGGAGCGTATCGGCGAAGCGGCGTCCCGCGCCGGTCGTGTTCTCTCGGGCTTTGCCGCCGGGGTGATGTGAAGCAGCAGCCAAGCCGGTTCTGGATCGTTTCGGTCGCGATCCACGTGGCGCTGTTCGTCGTCATCGGGCATTCGCTCACGATGCCGGGCGGACTCGAGCAATGGCTGCGTAACGCTCCCCGGCAGGAAATGCCGGCGGAGCGCATCGGGTTCCTGGCGCTGCCGCGCGCGGCGGAGCCGGTGCCGGGGCGTTCCGGTGGAGACGGCCGCCCGGTTGCACCGGAAGCGCCGCTGGCCGAACCGATCGTCGCGCCGCAGGAGGTGCCCGTCGGTATTCCCCCCGCGCCTGACGAGGGAGTGCCGGCTCCCGCGGCGACAGGCAGTGGAGCGTTGGTAGGGCGGGGCGGACCGACGCAGGGGATCGTCCCGCGCTTTGATTCGCCGCTCTGGGCGCCGGTTTCTCCGGAGCTGATCGCGCCGCGGTCGAGCGCGGAGGAAATCCGCGAGGGGATCGCGGCACGCGTGTGGGAGCAGAACGATTCTCTCCGGCGCGCTCAGCCGACCGGGCGGGCGCCTGGCGATTGGACGGTCACCAGGGGCGACACGAAGATCGGGATCGATCAGCAGAAGATCTACCTCGGACCGATCGAAATCCCGACGGCGGTGCTGGCCCTGCTGCCGATCAACCTGCAGGCCAATCCGCAGGCGCTCGATCGCCAGCGAGCGCTCTCGTTGCAGGCGGCGGACATCCGGCATCATGCGCAGCGCGCCGTCACCAACGAGGAGTTTCGTGAGGCGGTGAAGCGGATCCGCGAGCGCAAGGAGCGCGAGCGCCGCAAGACTCAGGAGCAGGTCGGCCCCGTCGCGGAGCCTGACGACAGCCGATAGACGGCGTCGTGGCGATGCCGTCTCGTCAGTCCGGCAGCGGGGATGATTCGGCGTCGGTATTTTCGTGGAGCGCGCGAAACACCGAGCAGACACGGCCGAGCAGAGCGATGTCCTCCGTGCGTGGATCGTACTCCCGCACCGGCTCGTCAGGATTGGCCGGCATCAGCGCAATCATGCCGTTGCGGTGGGTGAGCGTCTTGACCGTCGCCTCCTCACCGATCCGCGCCGCGACCATATCCCCGTCTTCGAGCGTGACGTTAGGTTGAATCAGCACGTAGTCGCCGTCGAACAGCCCGCGTTCCACCATGCTGTCACCCATGACCTTCAGGAAGAAACAGTCTTCGCTCGGCACGAATCGGCGGTCCATCGTAATGAAACCGAGGCGGTGCTCCGGGATGAGCGCCGGTTCGCCGGCGGCAATCCGGCCAAAGTAGGGCACCGGCTGCGTTCGCCGGGTCGCCTGAAAACCCAGCAGATGCACCCCGCGAGAGCGCGACGGGTCGCGCTCGATGTACCCTTTCCGCGCCAACGATTGCAGGAGTTCGGAGACGGTCTTGGTGGACTTGATCTGAAATTGCCGGCCGATGTCTCGCACACTCGGCTGATATGTGTGCTCCGTCAGAAAGTCCAGCAAGTAATGATAAACCTTGCGCTCCGTTGGAGTTAGCGGCTCTGGCATGTGCACTTGCAGGGAGTTTGTGTCGTACGGCGCGAGGCGCGCCTCGAGTACGGAGTCCCACGGCGAATCCCGTACGGCAGCCGGACCGTCGTCGGCCGGCAGGAGCAAGATTGTATTTTTCTAATCTTCCGTCAACACAATGTTACGTCAACCAGTACGAATCGAGTCCGCCCCCTTTAATTGCACGGCCCGCCTGTTCGAGCCGGAGGAGCGCGCGCTCACGGCCCATCGCCAGTAGCACCTCGAAGATTCCCGGACTCACGCTCATCCCCGTGAGAGCCACGCGGAGCGGCTGAAAAACCCTGCCCCCTGATACTCCGCGCTCCTCCGCCAGTTCGCGAAGTGTCTGCTCCATTGCCGCCGCGGTCCACTCGTCGACCTGCCTCAGCCGTTCCTGCGATGCGCCCAGTATGGCCGCCACATCGACCGGATCCTTCCACGCCTTGGCGACGGCATCCGGATCGTAGACGATCCCATCGGCGAAATACGGTGCTGCCTGCCTTACGATATCATGAACCGTGCGGGCCCGCACCTTCAACAGATCGAGCAGATCGTGGTACCACCCGGATCGGTGCTCGAGATCCGCCGCTGTCGTCAGGCCTGCCTCAACGAGCGCGGGGGTTACCAGCGGCGCCAGCTCTTCTGCGCTCATCAGACTCAGATGCTGCCCGTTCATCCATTCGAGCTTTTTCGGATCGAAGATGGCGGCTTTTTTCTGGAGCCCGCTTGGAGAGAAAAGACCGATCAAGTCGGCGAGCAGCATCACTTCGCGATCACCGCCTGGCGACCAGCCGAGCAGTGCGAGAAAGTTGACCATTGCCCGTGGCAGAATCCCCTGCTTCTCGTAGTCGGCGACCGCCGTCGCTCCGTGACGCTTGCTCAGCTTCTTGCCGTCAAGGCCGTGGATCATCGGTACATGGCCGAATCGCGGGAGCTCCGCCCCCAGAGCGCGATAGAGCAGAATCTGCTTTGGGGTGTTGGAGATGTGATCGTCGCCGCGCATCACGAGCGTTATGCGCATGGCGATGTCGTCGGAGACCACCGCCATGTTGTAGATGGGCGTTCCGTCGGACCGCAGAATGACGAAATCCTCGATGTCCTTGTTGGGAAACGCAATGCGGTCGTGCACCAGATCGTCCCACTCGGTGGTGCCTTCGGGTACGCGAAACCGGAGCACGAACGGTACTCCGTCCGCTACGCGACGGGAAACCTCTTCCGCGCTCAGCCGATCACAACG
>DATKDD010000214.1:0-9040 GCA_035512875.1 Gemmatimonadaceae bacterium
ATTGGCGGGGAGTGTCGCCGCGCAGACGGCGCGGAGAGTCGATGAAAGTCCGAGTTGTTTGTTGCCGAGGAGCAGTAGTATCGGGACAAAGAGGCCTAGTAGCGGACCTGACACGTACCATGGCCACGGCGTGATGAACCAATCCATCTTCTTGCCTCCCGTAAACAGGGTGGGCGGTCCAGCTCCATTTCCGGCTCGCCAGGAGCCGACCATCCAGCGAGCATCTACGTCACGGCCGTCCGTCAGTCGCGCTCGCCGCCTCCCTAACCAGCGCCTCGTCGAACAACTCGAGGATGCGCCGGTATTCGTCCGCCCATGACGACGGCCGTACGAACGCATGGTCCTCGACCGGATAGACAGCCATCTCCCAATCGACCTTGCCGAGCTCGATCAGCCGCTGCACCAGCCTCACCACGTCCTGAAAGTGCACGTTGACGTCCACCATTCCATGGGCGATCAACAGCGGATCCTCCAACCCCTCGGCGAAATAGATAGGCGATGATTGTCGATAGGCAGTCGAATCCGCCTCGGGGAGATTCAGGATGCGCGACGTGTACCAGTGGTTGTAATGCGCCCAGTCGGTGACGGAGCGCAGCGCGGCGCCCGCGCCGAACCACTCGGGCTCGGTGAAAAGCGCCATCAACGTGATGAAGCCCCCGTAGCTCCCGCCGTAGATACCGATCCGTTCGGGATCGATGCCGAACTCGGCCTGCAGATAGCGCGCTCCATCCACGTGGTCCTGCAGGTCGCGCCCGCCCATGTGGCGGTAGACCGCCGTCCGCCAGTCGCGCCCGTAGCCGGCGGAGCCGCGATAGTCGATGTCCAGCACGACGTATCCCTTGCTCGCCAGCAGATGATTGAACATGTACTCGCGCGAGTAGCTGGACCACCACTCGTGAACGTTATGCAGGTAGCCCGCCCCATGCACGAAGATCACGCCGGCGCCGTTCGGTAGCGCGCCTACGTCGGCCGGCCGGTAGATACGCGCCGGCACGCCCACGCCGTCCGAGGCCGGGATGCGAATGATCTCCGGCGATATCCAGTCGTGTGACAGCCATGCCGCCGTCGGCGAAGTGGTGAGCTGCGCCGGCTGCGCATTGGCGGCGAGTCGCGTGAGGAAAAGCTCGGGCGGACGGTTGGACCGCGAATGGACGTCGGCCATCACCTGGCCGTTCGGCGACATGGTGACCTGGTGCGCCCCCTTCGCCTGTGTCACCCGCTGCGCCGAGCCGCCGCTAACCGGCATGCGGTAGAAATGCTTCTCGAATGGCGAGACCTCGCTGGTATGAAGCCAGAACTCCCGGCCATCCGGCGAGAGCTCGGCGCCTAACACCTCGTACTCACCGCTGGTGCGCTGGCGGCGGTCGCTTCCATCCGCGGCGATCGTGTAGAGGTGCGCGTATCCGTCGGCTTCGGATACGAACCACGCTCGGCCATCGGGAAGCCAACCGCCGCACGTAAGGCACGGGGCCTGGATCCACGCGCTGTCGGTAAGGGTGTCGATCGTTCGCACCGTTCCCGAATCAGCCGACACCGTCTGGAGATACCGCGCCTTCCAGTCGCGGGCGGCGGTGTAGAGCAGCGCCGCGCGGCCATCGGCGCTCCATCCCAGCGACGATATCATCGCCGGCGGGCGCGCCGTATCGCCGGGCACCGCCGTGAGCCATCGCGGCGCGCCGCCCGGAAGACTCACGAACGCCACGCGTCCCCCGCTCTGCTGCTCGCCAACCTTGGTGCGTGCCCGAATGTCTTCGGTGAACCCCGTCGCCGTGACCCACCGCGGCACCACCGTCGGTTTCGTATCGCTGACATCGACGGTCGTAATCAGCAGCAGCGCCTGGCCGGTTGGAGAAACCGACAGCGAGGTGACCCGCTCTCCTTTCGTGAGGTAGAGGGGCGTCAGGCGGGCAGCCTCACGCGCCTCGCGCTCCGCCTTCTGAATGCTGTCGCGCGCCAGCTGGTCGCGCACCACCTCGAACAGCTCCCGCTGTTGCGCGGCCAACGTGCCGCGGTAGCCGCCGGGCGGCTGCGAATCGGCAGGCGCCGGACCGGATCGGATGTCGGTGAGCTGGCGAACGAATCCGCCGTCCAATGCGAGTGAGAACACGTTACCGTCGCGGATGAACAGAACGCGCCGCTCCTCCGCGTCGAAGTGCGGGTCGCGCTCGATCGCCACCGTCTGGGTCAGGCGGCGCGCGGTGTTGCCCCGGACATCGAGCACGTACAGGTCGCCTTCGTATTCGACGACTGCCTGACGACGATCACGCGTGTAGCGTCGCGCGGCGACGAGCGGACCAGCCGTGTCCATGTGGGCGTCGCTCAACCTCTCCGGCTGCGACCCCGCCTGGGCACGCACGCGGAACGGCCGCGGCCGCTCTCGCCAGTCGCTGCCCGGTGGCAGCCATTCGAAATAGATCCACCGGCTGTCGGCGGACCAGCGAACATTGCCCGGTTCGCGCCCGTAGACTTCGGGGCCGCGCATGATGTTGGGGACCGTGAGGGCAAAGGCGGTGGAATCCTGTGCCGGGGCCGGCGAAGGCAGCAACACAGCCAACATTCCGAGAAGCGCGAGGCGCATGCTAGGAGGTTCTGGGGATTCGTACTTCCGTCATTCCCGCGAAAACGGGAATCCAGAAAAAGGGACATTCGCGATCGATCTCGGAAAGCGACGAATGCTCGACGCTGAGCCCGGGTCGCGCGCCTCCCCAAGATGGGCTGCGTAACACGCAACAGAAACCCCGACTCAACCATCGCGCATCGCTCGTCGTTCGTCACGCCCGCGCCCCCGCACCGCCGCCGCCCCCACCTCCCGGTCCCCGCGTCGCTCGTCCCTCGTCGCGCATCCCGCGTAGTTCTCGTTACCTTCCCCCTTCCTATGCGACGAAACGGCATGTCCTCATTTCGATTCTCCAGCGCTCTGCTCTTGCTCGCGCTAGCCGTCCAGGGGTGCGCCCAACAGCGCCGGGCCGAGTCGGCGTCCACCACGGCGCCGGTCGGTCGGCCGCTCGCCGCCATGTCGGAGCAACCCCTGATACTTCTGCCCGCGCGGCATTTGCGCGCTGGCGATTCCCTCGGGTGGGCCTCCCGGATCTCCAACGAAGGCGATTGGCTGGCCAACGTGGATTCTGAAATCGCCTTTGCATTGAGCGAGCGGGGTGCAGGACGGCGCTGGACCCTTCCTGAAGAACTCGCGCGTTCGGCGCGTCGCAACGCCGCATTCGCGCCCGATCCTTCGACGATCGCGGTGCAGGCGATTCGCCCGAGCGGTCGCGCGTTGCCGCCACGAGTGCCCGAGCCTCTCATCTCGCAGCTCAGGTCGCTGATCGCCCTGCGGGATGGTGTACGGTACGCCCTGCTCCCGGTAGAAGTGAGGTTCGAGCCCGTTTCCGGTATGGACGGCGGTCGCGCGGTGCTCAATCTGGTGCTGGTGGACGTTCGGGCGTCCGAAATTGTGTGGGCGCTCGATGTGGAGAGCGAGCCGGCGGCGAACCTGAGCCCCGCGCTCGCGGCGAGCCTGGCCTCGCGGCTCGCGGACCTGGTAGCGGCTCCCTGAGCCGAGCCGGAGAATTGCATGGCACGTACGGTAACGCTGATCCCGGGAGATGGGATCGGCCCTGAAATATCCGAGGCGACGGTGCGCGTGCTGGCGGCCGCCGGCGCGGACATCGACTGGGACAGGCAGTTCGGTGGAGTTGCCGCGGTTGAGAACTCCGGCAATCCGATGCCTGACGAGACGCTGGCCTCGATCGCCCGTACCGGGATGGCGCTCAAGGGTCCGCTGGAAACTCCGGTCGGCGGCGGCTATCGCTCGGTGAACGTGGCGCTCCGCAAGGAGTTCGATCTGTACGCCAACGTGCGCCCCGCCAGCACGATGCTCCCCGGCGGGCGATTCGAGAACGTGGACATCGTCCTCATTCGCGAGAACACGCAGGGCCTCTACAGCGGAATCGAGCACTACATAAAGATCGGCGACGACGATCGGGCGGCGGCAGAGTCGGTGGCGCTCATAACGCGTGATGGCTCGGAGCGGGTGATTCGTTATGCGTTCGAGTATGCGGTGACGCGCGGCCGGAAAAAGCTGACACTCGTCCACAAAGCGAACATCCTCAAGTACTCCCAGGGACTCTTTCTGGAGGTGGGGAAGGCGATCGCTCGCGAATACGAGGGACGCGTCCAGTTCGAGGAGAGGATCGTCGACGCAATGGCGATGCACCTCGTACTGCGCCCGGAGCAGTTCGACATGATCGTCACGACCAACCTCTTCGGCGACATCCTGTCGGATGAGATCGCCGGTCTCGTCGGCGGCCTTGGGCTGGCGCCGGGGGCGAACATCGGGCGACGCGCGATGATCTTCGAGGCAGTGCACGGCACGGCGCCTGACATCGCCGGCCAGGGCGTGGCGAATCCGGGCGCGCTGATCCTCGCCGCGTGCATGATGCTGGCCGAGATGGGCGAGCATGAACGATCGCAATCCATTCACAAAGCGTTCGTGGAAACCGTAAGGTCGAGCGCCATTCTCACCCGCGATCTCGGAGGCACCGCGACGACGCAGGAGTTCACCGATGCCGTCATCGCGAGGCTAGCTTGACGCGGATTCTGCACGTCTCCGATCTGCACTTCGGCAAGCCCGCCGTTCCCGAGCAGATCGAGTCGATCGAGGAGCTCATCCAGTCGGCGAAGTTCGACGTCGTCGCCATTTCGGGCGATGTGTCGCAGCGCGCACTCTCGGGTGAGATGCAGCGCGCCCGCGCCTTCATTCGCGATGCGCGACGCGTGAGCGAGGTCATTGTCGTGCCTGGCAACCATGACGTGCGCTGGTGGTTGGCGCCGCTGGGAGTGGGGCGCCGCAAGGAGATGTACGAGACCTATCGCACGTACATCGATCCCGACCTCGAGAGCGCGGTGCGCGTGCCAGGCGTGACGATGGTCGGGCTGAATACCGCGCATGGGGTGGCGTGGCACACCCTCACCTGGAACTGGCGCGACGTGAGCATAATCGGCGACTTGCGCGAGCGGCAGATCGAGTACGCCCGGCGGCAGTTCGAGGCATCAGCACCGGAGGATGCCCGGGTGATCGTCATGCATCACAACCCGATGAAGGGTGAGCTTTCACGGCGTCACGGCGTGGTCAACACCAAGCGCATACTTGGTGCGTTCGCCAAGCTGGGTGTGGATCTCGTGATGTGCGGGCACGACCATCAGGAAGCGATTCACTTCGTGGAGCACACGAAGAAGGGAACGGTGATCTCGACTGCCGGCACGGTCTCCAACCGCTCGCGGGGCGCGCGTCCGTCGAGCCTGAACATCATTTCGCTCGAGACCGACGCGATCGAGATCATGACGCACATCTGGTCGGACGAGGCGCGCGAATTCTCACCAGGGCCGCACCGGCGGTTCCCACGATGAGTCGCGGCCGGCGAACGGGGCGCCCTCTACCCGACGCGCTTCAACTTCCGCTCGCGCTGGATGCGCGTCCGCAGTCGGGCGGTGACCTGCTCGAACGGCTGCATTCGCTCGGGCTGCGTGGCATTGTGCAATGCACGATAACGGAGAACCGCACGGTGATGGTGAGCTTCAGTGGCAGCGAGCTGCGGGTGCATCGAGGCTACCTGGATGCGCCAGCCGAGGTGCTGCAGGCGATCGCGCGATTCGTCTCGGGGCGCACGCGGGCGGAGCGTCGTGAGGCGCAGCGAATCATCGTCACCTTCCCGATCCGCCAGCGCAAGCGGCCGGAAACGCGCCGCCGCGAGCGCCCACGGTCCGAAGACAGGCCGATCGTAAACGAGCTGCGGCGGCAACACAGGGAGCTGAACCGCCTGCATTTCGCCGGCGCGTTGAACGACATCGAGATTCGCGTCTCTCATCGCATGCGGAGCCGGCTTGGCCAGTATACGGCGCCGTCGGCGGTGGGAGACCCGCCGGAGATCGCGCTGAGTGTGGTGCACGTCAAGCGGCACGACCGTCACGAGGTGATGCACACGCTGCTTCACGAGATGGTGCACCAGTGGCAGGCGGAGCAGGGCCATCCGATCGATCACGGCCGGCTCTTTCGGGAGAAGGCCATCGAAGTGGGGATCGAGCCCGCGGCGCGGCGGCGGGTGCCGCGAAGCAACCGACGGGGGCGCGTGCTGACCCACAACGAGTTACTCATGCGGGCCGCGCGCAAGGGATAGCATCGCGGGGGATCGGGATTCGCAGTGCGAGCAGGGCAAGGTTCGTCGCACATTATCTCCCACATCCCTCCCCGCCCCCCCACCGGCGCGCGTATCTTTACCCGCGCCATGACCAACGACTTCTTCAACATCGATAGCGCGCTCTCCGAAGAGGAGCGCGCGGTTCGCGATAGCGTCCGCCGCTTCGTGGATGAGCGCGTCCTTCCAATCATCGGCGACTGCTACGTGGAGGGCCGCTTTCCCAGAGAGCTCATAGGCGAGATGGCCCAGCTGGGCATGTTCGGCGCCAATCTTCCGGAGGAGTACGGCTGCGCGGGGCTCAACAACGTGGCGTACGGCCTGATCATGCAGGAGCTGGAGCGCGGCGATTCCGGCGTTCGCTCCTTCGCTTCGGTGCAGGGCGCTCTCGTCATGTATCCGATCTTCGCCTTTGGCAGCGAGGAGCAGAAGCAGCGCTACCTGCCGAAGATGGCGTCAGGCGAGATCATCGGCTGCTTTGGGCTTACGGAGCCTGATTTCGGCTCCAATCCATCGGGAATGCTCACGCACGCCCGCGAGCAATCCGATGGAAGCTGGGTGATCAACGGCTCCAAGATGTGGATCACCAACGGCTCCACCGCGCAGGTGGCGATAGTATGGGCCAAGACGGGCAATGCCCGGGACGATGCTTCGATTCGCGGCTTCATCGTGCCTACCGACGCCAAGGGCTTCACGGCGCGCGACCAGAAGGGGAAGCTCTCCCTGCGAGCCTCCGACACGAGCGAGCTGGCGTTCTCGGACGTGCAGGTAGGCGCGGACGCGCTGCTGCCCGGAACCGGGGGTCTCAAGAGCCCGCTCATGTGCCTGACACAGGCGCGTTATGGAATTTCGTGGGGTGCCGTCGGCGCGGCGATGGCGTGCTTCGAGGAAGCGGTGCGCTACGCCGGCAACCGTGTAATGTTCGACAAGGTCATCGCCGCCTTCCAGCTTCAGCAGGCCCGGCTCGCCGACATGCTCACGGAGATCGTCAAGGGACAACTGGTCGCGCTGCATCTGGGCCGGCTCAAGGACGCCGGCACGTTCACGCCTCAGCAGGTGTCGCTTGCCAAGCGCAACAACGTCGACATGGCTACCGACATTGCGCGTGAGGCGCGCCGTTTGCTCGGCGCCAACGGAATTCTCGCCGAGTACTCCTCGATGCGGCACATGGCCAACCTGGAAAGCGTGTATACGTACGAGGGCACGCACGACGTGCATACGCTCATCCTTGGGCAGACGATCACCGGAATTGGAGCTTTCAAGTGACGGGTACTCGAGATGCGAGATGCGACACGCGAGATGAGAGATCCGAGATGCGACGATTTGCGGATTCGCACACCGAGTGCCAGCCGTGCGGCTTTCTCGCATCTCGCATCTCTCATCTCTCTCCGGAGTTTCGTAAGTGAAGATTGCCGTTTGCATCAAGCGCGCGCCCGACATGGAG
The DNA here is from genome assembly GCA_035512875.1 of Gemmatimonadaceae bacterium. Taxonomy (GTDB): domain Bacteria; phylum Gemmatimonadota; class Gemmatimonadetes; order Gemmatimonadales; family Gemmatimonadaceae; genus JALZIF01. The sequence goes on from DATKDD010000214.1 coordinate 7,636, forward strand.
CAGCGCTTCAAGGTGGGCCCGACCGGCGTTGCGGTCGATGAAGCGGGTCTCAAATTCGACATGAGCGACTTTGACGGGTACGCCGTCGAGGTGGCTCTGCAGCTCACCGAGAAGGCCGGGACGGGCGAGGTGGTCGCGATTTCGCTGGGTCCCGATACCGTTCAGGAGACGCTTCGCAAGGCGCTCAGTATGGGTGTGGCGAGAGGCGTTCAGCTCAAGGCTGACACGGTGCCTGTCGACGCGCTGGCCATCGCGCAGGCACTGGCGGCGGAGCTCGAAGGAGGCGGATACGATCTCATCATGTTCGGCAGGATGTCTCTCGACGCCTCCAATGGATCCGTCGGACCGATGGTCGCGCAGCTCCTCGGACTGCCCTGCGTTACAGCCTGCTCCAAACTCGACGTCGCCGGCGGCCGTGGCACGGCGCGTCGAGAGCTGGAGGGCGCGGCCGAGGTGGTTGAATTCCCCCTGCCAGCGGTGCTCACGATAGACGAAGGGATCGCACGGCCGCGCTACCCGGCGTTGAAAGGCATCATGGCGGCCAAGAAGAAGCCGCTCGAGGTGAAGCCGGCCGCGCTGGGCGAGGTCAGGGTGACGGTCGAGGCAATGGCGCTTCCCGCCGAACGCCCTGCCGGCCGGATCATTGGCGATGGACCGGACGCCGTACCGGAGCTCGTCAGGCTGTTGCAAACCGAAGCCAAGGTGCTCTGATGGCGAACGTACTCGCATTTGCGGAGTCGCGCTCCGGGAAGCTGCGGAAAGTGGCGCTCGAAACGGTGACCGCGGCGCGGGCGCTCGCCGATGCGGCGGGAGGGGAGGTTCACGCCGTACTGGCCGGTGCGCCGGGAGTGGAAGCGCTAGCCGAGGAGTTAGGCGCCGTCGGCGCTGATCGGGTGCTGGTAGCGCAGCACGAACGGTGGGCGCGATACGATGCCGAGTCGATGGCCGCGACGGTGGCGGCGCGCGCGCGCGAGGGCGAGTATCGCGCAATCGTGTTCGCGGCTTCCGCACAGGGGCGCGACCTGGCTCCGCGGGTCGCCGCGGCGCTGGGAGCCCCGATAGGCGCGGACATCGTCTGGGCCGAGTTGGACGGTGATGCCATTCGCGTAAGGCACCCGGTGTATACCGGCAAGTTGATGGCGACCCTGCTGATTCGGGGGACTCCGGTCGTACTGTCGGTCAGGCCCAACGCCTTCACCGCCGTCCCCGTGGCAAAGCCGGGAGTGGTGGAGGAAATCTCGCCCGCCGCGGATCCGTCTGCCTCACGAGCCGTGGTGACCGATATGGTGGAGGGAGCGCGCGATGCCCTCGATCTTGCCGATGCCCCCATCGTGATCAGCGGCGGTCGCGGGCTGAAGGCCCCGGACAACTTTGCCTTGCTCGAAGAGCTGGCGGCCGCGTTCGG
>DATKDD010000215.1:0-3918 GCA_035512875.1 Gemmatimonadaceae bacterium
CGCTCGTCAGGTGGACAGCGGCGTGCCGGCTCCGCTGCCATCTGCCTGACGAGTTCCTCGAGCGCCTGATAGAATCGCGCGGTGAGCGCATCGCGGCCGAGAATCTCCAGCCAGCGCGCATGAACCTCCACGTCGGCGCCCCCTCCCTCTGGCGCGGCCGCGAGCGCGCACGCCGTCTCCGCATCGCTGGCCAGCACGCGCAGCGGATCGACCCGAAGCGCGACGACCTTCGGTCGCGCACGATCGGCACTCCACACCGCGATTGCGGTCTCTCTGCCAACGGCGATGAGCAGCCAGAGCTGCGACGAGGCGTGCCGGGAGAGTCGCGCGGCCAGGATGGGGAGCAACGCGGCCAGATCTGCTCCGGGCGAAAGGTCCACCAGCAGCGCCCGCAAGGAGCCGGGACCCGTCGCGACGCAGCCACTCGCTACGTGCTCCGCGATCCCGATGCGCTTCAGGCCGGACGCGTCGAGGGGCAGGAGCGCGCCGCTACACCCTGCCGCATGAGCGAGCGGAGCGAGATCGGACGCGGCATGCGTTGACGCCAGGAGCCGCGCGGCAGCGGAGATATCGAGCACGAGGCGACGATGCGCCTGCTCGAACGGACCACCGCCATGAAATCAGCGCTGGGCGGAGCTATGTGATGCGGGACAGAACCCCCCCCGGGGTGCGAGAAGCGAACCGATCGCTCTCGAGCGCTCTCGCGCCTCGCAGCCGGTATCCCGAATTGGTGTCACCCAGTTCCAAAACGAATGGGCCCGGCCACCTGCTGGCAACAGGTGACCGGGTACCCGACTCGGAGTGTGGAAGCTCCAGGCTTCCGTAACCTTGGACGCAGGTTCGGGCCGAAAGGTTTCGGCTTCACGATTCCCTGACATCCGAGCCGGCGCCACAGCGAGTCAGATCGTTGCCGCCGTCCGAATCCGAGTCAACTGTTCGCTCGGCAGCGTTAGGCTTTGGCCTGCTCCTTCTCAATCAGCCGGTACGGGCGTCACGGCCGGCTCAGCGGTCCCTTCGCCGCGTCCGAGGATCGCGGCGGCCGCCAGGTGACCCGTCACGTTCGTCGCCGTACGGAACATGTCGGGAATGGTGTCTATGCCGAGCAGCAATCCGATGCCGGCTATGGGAATGCCGGCTGCCTGCAGCACCGGAATCATAACGATGATCGTGCCGCCCGGAATAGCCGGAACGCTGAAGCTCGTCAGTACGACGACGGCCACCACCGTGGCGATCTGCGGCGCCGACAACGGCACATCGTAGAGCCGAGCCAGAAAGAGCGCGCCGACAGTGGCGCCGATCCCGGAGCCGACGCGAAACACCGACGCCGCGAGTGGGAGCAGAAAGCTCGTGACCACGGGAGGAAGCGAGAGCCATCGTTGAGCGCCTTCGATCATCGCCGGCAACGCGGCGAGTGACGAGCGCGCGCTCAATGCCACCGCCTGCGCCGGCGCCGCCGCGCGCGCGAAGCGATTCAGTGGGACCCGTCCGAATACGAATGCCGCGGGATAGAGTACAACTACCGTGAACAGAGTGAGCGCTGCTGACACGAAGACGATGTAGTACACGAGCGCCCCGGCTGCCTGCACGCCCATGGTGACCGCGAGCGGCAGGGCCAGCGCGAAGACACCGATTGGCGCCAGCTCGAGAATCCACCGCACCAGTTGCAAGGTCGCGTCGAAGACGCTCTGCAGCACGCTCGTGAGCGGCGCACGGCGCACCTGGGGCAGCGCCAACAGCGCAATTCCGAACGCTACGGAGAAGACGATGATCGGCAGCATTGCGCCGTCGGCCAGCGCCTTTATCGGATTGGTCGGCACCAGAGCGATCAGCCACTGGGAAAAGGTCGGCACCGCCGACGCGGAGGCAGCTACGGTCTCCGTCGTCGCCGCGCTGCTCTCTCGCAGCGCGGCAGCAGTCGCCGGGTCGATGTCGAGCAGGGCGAGCATTGGCGGCGCCACGACCGCCGCGAATATGGCGGACAGCGTGACCGCAGCCACGAAGATCACTATCGCGCGCGAACCGATTCGGCCAACGGAACGCACATCTGGCGCCGCTGCGATACCCACGATCAGCGCCGACACCACGAGGGGAATCACCGTCATCCGGATCGCGTTGATCCAGATCGTGCCGATCGGTCTTATGAACTCGACCGCCGACAGCAGCGCTGGAGACGGGTAGAGGGAGATCGCGATTCCTGCGGCGAGCCCGGCCGCCAGTCCGATCAGTACCTTGGTTGTGAGTGACACGGGGTTGGAAACGCGGGGAAGGATTGAGTGCCTGGGAACCGCTGGGCGCGCAGAAGCTACGGTCGCGTCGCGGCGGAAGCGAGCTTCACCGCCATGTACGAAAGAACGCCACAGCCGACAATGGCAACCGACGTGCCTCCTAACGTCCGGGCCGGCAGTTGACCTATGGTCAGGAGTGCCGGTACGTTGGCCTCTCTGAAGACCCTTCAACGTGTGTGCATTTCATGCGCTTCACAGCTCCTCCACGACTCGGACCCGGTGCTCGCATCGCGCTCATCGCGCCCGCCGGACCGCTTGGCGGAGATGCGGAGCTGGAGCGAGCCGCGGAGAACGCCAGCAGCATGGGATGGGTGCCGATTCCAGGTGCTCACGTGCGTGAGCGCCTCGACTATCTCGCGGGATCTGATTCCAGCCGGTTGAGCGACCTGAATGGTGCGCTTCGTGACCCCCACATCGATGGCGTGTGGTGCGTGCGTGGCGGTTACGGCGCGCTGCGGCTTCTCGAGATGGTGGATTATGACGCGTTGCGCCGCGCGCCGAAGGCAGTAATCGGCTTTTCCGAAATAACGGTGCTGCACGCGGCGATTGGGGTAAAGGCAGGCGTGATCTCGTACCATGGCCCCACGGCACGCGGGACGCTCTCCGCATTTTCCAGGCGATCGCTCGAGCGCGCGGTAACGTGCGGAGGCAATCCCGCGGGTGCTGCAGAGGGGGCAGAGGTGCTCGTTGCCGGTGTGGCGCGCGGACGGCTCGCCGGCGGAAATCTGGCGGTACTCGCCGCGTTGACCGGAACGTCGTTTTTCCCCGATCTGAAAGGGTCGATTCTGGTGCTCGAGGATGTCAACGAGCCGGTTTATCGAATCGATCGAATGCTCCGGCACCTCCGATTGACCGGCGCGTTTGGCGGCGTAGCTGGAGTGATTTTCGGCGCTTTCACCGAGCGCGGCGATGATGCCGATTCTCTGCCGCTGGCCCGGGTGCTGCTCGAAACGGCCGAGGCGATCGGCGCGCCATGCATTTCGGGTGCTCCGATCGGGCACATCGATGAACAGTGGACGCTGCCGCTTGGAGCGGTGGCGGAATTGAATGCAGCCGACCGTCACCTGACGATCGAAGAACCTGTTTACGCCTGACGAGGATCAATGAAGAGCCGCGAGCAGTTGTTGGCCGAAACGAGGTCGCGTATTACCGAGATCACGCCGGAGGACGCGGTGTCCAGCCGGCAGAACGGAGAGGACGCGATCTACCTCGATGTTCGCGAGCCTGGCGAGTGGAATCTGTTCCGGATTCCCGATGCGGTGCACGTGCCGCTCGCCGATGTCGGCGAGTCGCTCGCCGAAGAGATCCCGCATGACAAGCGCGTGGTCGTCTACTGTGCGCGGGGCAACCGCTCGGTATTCGCTGCTGATGCCCTTCAGCAGATGGGTTATCGGAACGTAGTTTCCCTTGCCGGCGGTATCATCGGCTGGGCGCACGCCGGCGGGGCGATCGACGACTCGTGAATCGCCGAGAGACGCCGCTCGGCCGCGATAGGTTCGAGATCGCGCGGGCGCCCTTTCCGCCGATTCGCGGTGAGGTGCGTCGCCCTGAGGGGCGGCACCGGGGTACCGTTCTGCTCGTGCACGGCTTCAAGGGATTTGCGCGCTGGGGATTCTTTCCGTATCTGGCCGAT
>DATKDD010000216.1:0-3397 GCA_035512875.1 Gemmatimonadaceae bacterium
CCGTCCCATCGGCGTCCAGCCCCGCACATGCCAGTTCCTGATCAGCTCCTGCGCCTGGGTGGGCAGCGTGTTCAGCACGCTGTCTTCGGTCCAGCCGGGGCTGATGGCGTTCACGGTGATCCCGCGTTTGGCCAATGCCACAGCGAAGTAACGCACGAGCGATTCGAGCGCCGCTTTGGCCGATCCCATCCCCGCCCACGGCAGCAACCCGCCCGTTCGGCTCCCTTCGGCATACGTGAGTGCGAAAATTCTGCCGCCGTCATTCATGAACGCCGCCGCCTCCCGCGCGCCGACGAGAAACGCCTTCGCCTGCGAATCGAAGGCCGCGTTCCACTGCTCGAGCGTGATGTCCATCGGCCCCTGGAAGAATTCCGGAACTTCCGGGCGCGCGTTGCTGACGAAGATGTCGAGTTTGCCGAAATCCTTCTTCACTTTTTCGAGCATCGCGGTTATTTCGGCCGGCTTCGTCACGTCGGCCTGGACGATCGTCCCCTCGGCGCCCTGCTTGCGGATCTCCGCCAACGTGTCCTTGGCTGCCTTCTCATTCTGATAGTAGTGGACGGCGACCTTGACGCCCTGCTCGGCCAGCTTGAGCGCGATTCCTTTGCCGATCCCGCGGGAGCTACCCGTGATTAGCGCATGCTTTCCCTGAAGTGACATCGGGCTCTCCTTTTTTGCGCCGCGTGTCAATACTTCCCCGGAAATGATCCCCTCGCAAGGCCTCGCGGCGGACGGCTAAACGTGCTTCGATCAGGGACCGGTCGCCAGGACGCCGATCACCGAACCTCGAGGGCTGCCGCCTTCTCCCTGGCCGTGGCGAGCAGGGCCGCGAATCGCGGATCGCCGCGCAGGGGCGCCAGCGTCGCGTCGCGCGATTCCAGCATCCAGACGTTGGACATGCCCTGCCTCACCGCCAGTTCCAGGGCCGCGATTGCCTCCTCGCGCATTTCCGCGATGGAATAGACCTCGGCGACGTGCCAGGCCCATTGAGCGTCGCGCTCCACAAGCGGGAGGACCGCGGGCGCGGAGAGCCGTTCCCGCACCTCCGCAGTGCGGCCTTCAGCGGCGCTGACGCCCGCGAGGCAGAGCGCCTTCCCCATGTCGTCCGGCAACTCGCCTCCGATGGTTGACCACGTGTGGCGCGCCGCCTCGAGCTCGCCGTCCTGGGCTTGTACGAAGCCGTGCATGGCAAGAATGAGCGGGGATTCGGATATCTCGAGCGCGCGGCGGAAGTACCGATCGCGACCCTCACGGTCTCCCGCGAGCGCGCGCTCGCAACCCGCCAGAGCCACTCCCCAAAGCTCCCAGGGATCGACGGATTGCAGCCGCGTGATCATCTGCGTGAGATGCGCACGCCGCCCGCACAGCCAGTCGATGACGGCGTAGAACGCGAGCGCGAACGAATGGTTGGGGTCGGCTGCGAGCGCCCGATCGACGTGCCGCATCGCCGCGGGAATGTCGCCGCGACTCCCGACGATCCAAGCGAGGCCCACCTGAGCGTCGGCCAGGTCCGGCTCCAGAGCGACGGCGCGCTCGAGCCAGCGCATCGCTTCGGCCACGCGCTCCTCCCGCACGTCGATGCCGGAGTTGACGTACTGCCAGTGCAACGTGCCCATGGCCGCGAACAGCCGGGCATTGTCGCCCACGATCGCCAGCCCTTCGGCCAGCAGCGCCTCCGCGCGCTGTAAGCCCTCGCTGGAAAAGCGGACGATGTCGCTCATCGCCTTGCGATAGCATTCGTAGGCGCGGGCGTCGGCGATCGGCCGCTCCGCCAGGAGCCGCTGCTCTTCGGGAGAGAGCGACAGCCTGAGCGCGTCCACGACGCCGCGCGCGACCTGCTCCTGCGCTTCGAACGGATCGTCCATGGAGCCGTCGAACTTCCCCGCCCAGACCGGAGAGTCGAGCAGCGCGTCGGCGATCTCGGTCGCCACGCGGATGCGTTGCCCCGACCGCCGCACGCTGCCGGTGACCACGTATCGCACGTCGTACTCGCGGCCGATGCCGCGCACGTTCAGCGGCGTCCCCTTCAGCCGCATGGCGGAAGTTCGCGAGATCACGCGCAGCGCGCGGAGCTTCGACAGGTCGCCGATGACTTCTTCGGTGAGCCCGTCGCTGAAGAATCCGAGGTCGGGGTCGTCGCCCACCGAATCGAACGGTCGAACCACGAGGGACAGATCGGGCTGCGCCCCCGCCGATCCCGCGCCGGCGGTATGCTCCAGCGATTCCGCGAACTCGGCGGCGGTGGCGTAACGCTCGCCCGGCGACGCCGCCAGCGCGCGTGTGAGCGAGCGATCGAGCGACGGCGTGACGTCCGGGCGGTGCTCTCGCGCGCTCGGCGCGGGTCCGGCCAGCCGGCGCGCCAGCATCGCCTGCAGGTGACTTCCCTTGAATGGCGGAGCGCCCGTCACCATCTCGAACAGCACGCAGCCCAGCGCATACACGTCGGTGCCGGGGCCGACCGAATCCTCGCCGAGAAGCTGCTCCGGACTCATGTAATCCGGAGTGCCGACGACGGTGCCGGTCATGGTCAGCGCGTTGGCGCCGGTGCCGCCCGGCGCGCACGCGATGCCGAAATCCGCCAGCAGCGCGTGGCCATGCGAGAGCAGGATGTTCTCGGGCTTCACGTCGCGATGGATCACTCCGGCGCCGTGGGCGAATGCTAGCGCGTCCGCGATCTCGCGGGCGATGCGGATCGCGTCACCGGTCGGGAGGCGCGTCTCCCGCGACAGCCGCTGCCGCAGAGATTCGCCGTCGACCAGCGGCATGACGAAGAAGAGCTGGCCCCCAGCTTCGCCGGAATCGTACAAGGGGAGAATGTGAGGATGACTGAGCCCCGCCGCCACCCGGATCTCGCGCAGGAATCGCTCGGTGCCGCGCGCCGCGGACTCTTCCGCCGACAGCACCTTGACCGCCACTTGCCGCTGGTGTCGCAGATCGTGCGCCGCGTAAACGACGGCCATGCCGCCGCGGCCGATCTCGCCTTCCAGCCGGTATCGTTCGGCGAGCGCGTCACGCAGCTTCGCGAGCATTGCGTCCATCACGCGAATGATGGAGCCCGCCTCCCAATGGCGTAAGAGGCCGGAACTACGCCCGCAAGACTTTCGAGACCTGCTCCGCTTGCCAAAGGTGCCGGTGCTCGTGCCGCGGGAGAATGCTGCAGCATGAGTAGAGGCTGTACTTCACCTGTGCGTTGGACGGCGCGGTAGTCTTGGTCCGCACGCCACTATCGCCGCTTGCTCGCCCACAATCTCTTGAGCAGCTGGATCTGGCCGGTGTGATACGCGTCGTGCTGCGCGACGCCCAGAATCATCTCTCCCATCGTCCAGCGCTTGCCTTCGGGGACCTCGACTCCGTACCGGCTCGGCGGGACCGCGGCGATCACTTGTACGAGTTGCTC
>DATKDD010000217.1:0-4342 GCA_035512875.1 Gemmatimonadaceae bacterium
TCCAGCGATTCCCCGGGAGGTACCAATGCCACGGTACATAATTGAACGCAATACAGGCCAGCTTACGGCTGACCAGCTCCACGCCGCCGGCGTGAGGTCCAATGCGGTCCTCGGCGGAATGCCGGAGGTCGTCTGGATAAAGAGCTACGTTTCCGACGCCGAGGGAAAGATCTACTGCGAGTACGAGGCACCTAACGCAGAGGCGGTGCTCGAGCACGCTCGCCGCGCCGGACTGCCGGCAGACCGGATCTCCGAGGTGGCACTGGAGATCAGTCCGGCGATGTTCATGTAGACGCGGGGCGCGGGGTGAGCGACGAGCGACGAGACGAGCGACAGAGGCAATCGCCACCTTCCCCAACCCGCGTCCCGCGTCCCGCGTCGCGCCTCCCGCGTCCCGCGTCCCGCGTCCCGCGTCCCGCGTCGCTCGTCCCGCGTCGCTCGTCGCCCGCGCTCTCACCCCCAGCGGGGCGCTTCGTCCGGATCGATGCCGAGCAGCGACTTTCCAACGATCTCGTGAGTGAACATGGAGTTGGCCGGGTGAATGCGTCCGAGTCGCGCGTCGCGGAACAGCCGCTCAAGCCCGGCACGGCGGAAGATGCCGAAGCCGCCTCCCAGATCCATCGCGCGGTCCACCACCTGCCACGACGATTCCACCGCGTGGTACTTGGCCGCGAAGATCTTCGCAGGCCACATCGCTCCGTGCGGCTCCCCCGACGTCCAGTCCGCGGCGATGCGATCCAGGTGCGGCTCGATGCCCTCCAGAAGGATCCCCATCTCCGCCACCGAGTGCTGCACCTCGGGGTGATAGGCCATCGATCGGCTCAGTGCCACCGACTGCTTCTTCTTCACCGAGTCGAGCGTCATGTCGAGTGCGCGTCGCGCCATTCCATAATAGATGTTGCCAAAGCCCACCAGCGCCCAGGCCAGCACCGCGAGAACGAAGTGGTCGATCCCCGCCGCGCCGGCAGGCACTACGCGGGCAACGTAGCGGTCGGGAATGAAAGCGCCGTCGAGTATCGTATCGTCGCTCCTCGTGGCGCGCATGCCGAGAGTATCCCAGGTCTCGCGCACCGCGTATCCCTCGGTGCTGCGGGGGAGAAAAGCGTGGACGATTTTCGGGGCCGCCGGATTGCTGGCATCGATTCCGTGAACGCCGAAGAACGTCCACACGGGCGTAAGGCTGCCGAACGCCTTGTGCCCGGTGAACCGGTAGCCGCCGTCGACACGCTCGGCCGTGGTGGTTGAGAGCAGGAGCGGCACATCGTTGCCGCTCTCGGCGTGCCCCGCGGCGAAAACCTGGCCGTTCATCGCTTCCTCGAGGATCCACTGGAGCGAGGTGTCGCCGGCGCGCCAGAGGTCGGCAGCCACGCCTAACCAGTACAAGTGCATGTTGATGGCGAGCGCGGTGGGCGCGGCGTAGTAGGCCAGGCGGCGCTGCTCGCGCGCCACTTCATCGAGGGTCATCCCGCTCCCGCCCAGCTCCTGCGGAACGGGCATTGTGAGATAGTCCGCCTCCTTCAGGTCCTCGAAGTCCTCGGTGAAGAATGCATTGTCGCGATCGTAGCCCGCGGCGCGCTCGTGGCAGCGGATCAACACCTCGTCCGAAAGGACGGGCGCGGCGGATGTCGGGGCGCTAGTGGCTATGGTCATCGCGCGGGTCTCCGGGCTGAAGTACGGACTGGAGTGAGTGGCGGCGATCCTTGCAGAAGCGCCGCGCTATCTCCAGAGGCGGAAAATCACGACCGGGCGGCTCATCGGCAGCCATTCCGAAAGCGCCCGCGCAGAGCTCGAACTCTGCTTAATGGCGATTTTCGCCGGCATAGTCAAAGGGCCGTGCATGTTGGCGCCGGACTGACAGTATCCTCACTCTGCGCGGGGCAGCACTCGTTGCGGACGGCGCACCCCCGTGCGAAGTTGGACTTGATCCCCTCTCCGGAGCCGCTCCTCCAATGAAGGTTTCCTTCGTCGTCAACGGTACGCCGCGCACCGTCGACGTACCCGCCGACATGCCACTGCTCTGGGTACTCCGCGACGTACTCGACCTCAAGGGCACGAAGTACGGCTGTGGCGTTTCGCAGTGCGGTGCGTGCACCGTGCACGTGAACGGCGCGCCTACCCGCTCATGCGTGCTCCCCGCGCCGGCCGCTCAGGGAGCGTCGATCACGACAATCGAGGGGCTGTCGGCCGATGGCACGCACGCGCTGCAGCGGGCGTGGGAGGAGCTCGACGTGCCGCAATGCGGCTATTGCCAGGCCGGCCAGCTGATGTCGGCCGCGGCACTGCTGAGCAGGACCTCGAAGCCGACCGACGCGGATATCGACGCGGCGATGAACGGCAACCTGTGCCGCTGCGCCACTTACTCGCGCATCCGCGAGGGCATTCATCGCGCCGCGACCATTGCGGCGAACAACGAGTAGGGGGCCGCATGGACCATAACGACTCCGCCACTGCCGGCCTCGCGCGCCGGGACTTCCTGCGCGTCACCGCTCTCGCCGGCGGCGGATTGCTGATCGGCACGTGGCTCGACTTCGAAGCCGTCGGAGTGCTCCAGGCGAGCGAGACGTTCGGAGCGGCCGATTTTGCGCCGAACGCATTCATACGCATAACGCCGAGCGGTGCCGTCACCATCATCGCGAAGAACCCCGAGATCGGCCAAGGCATCAAGACGATGCTGCCGATGCTGATCGCCGAGGAGCTCGACGTGCCTTGGGAGAGCATCACCATCGAGCAGGCGATGAGTGATCCATCGAAGTACGGCTCGCAGTTCGCGGGCGGCAGCACCGCCACGCCGAACAACTGGGAGCCGTTGCGCCGCGCCGGTGCCGCCGGCCGGCAGATGCTGGTTACCGCCGCCGCCCAGACGCTCGGCGTGCCCGAGGCGGAGCTGACCACCGGCGGCGGAGCGGTTCACCATCATGCCTCTCGACGCCGGCTCGGGTACGGCGAGCTGGTGGCCACGGCAGCCACGCTCGCAGCACCCGATCTCGAGAGCGTGAAGCTCAAGGATCCGAAGGACTTCAGGATCATCGGCCGCCCGATCGGAGGGGTGGACAATCACAAGGTGGTCACTGGTCAACCGCTGTTCGGCATCGACATCACCGTGCCCGGAATGCTCTACGCTGTGTTCGAGAAGAGCCCGGTGTTCGGGGGAAAGGTGGCGAGCGCCAATCTCGACGAAGTGAAGTCGTTTCCCGGCGTGAGGCACGCCTTCGTGGTCGACGGCGGCACGCAGCTCAACGGATTGCTGGGCGGAGTCGCCATAGTCGCCGATAGCTGGTGGGCCGCTCGCTCGGCCCGGCAGCGCCTGCGTGTCACCTGGGCCGAGCATCCGACAGCCGCGCAGAGCACCACATCGTTCAGCGCGAAGGCCGCAGAGTACTTCGCCTCGGCGCCGCGACGGTCCCTGCGGAACGACGGCGATGTGAACGCGGCATTTACGGGCGGCACGGTGGTGGAGGCGACATACGAGTATCCGTTCCTCGCCCACGCCACGCTCGAGCCCATGAACTGCACCGCGCACTACAGCGACGGAAAACTGGAGATCTGGGCGCCGACACAGAATCCGCAGTCGGGACGCCAGCTCGTAGCCACGACGATGGGGATCGCACCGGAAGACATTGCGATCCACATCGTGCGGAGCGGCGGTGGCTTTGGACGTCGCCTCGCCAACGACTACATGGTCGAGGCGGCGTGGATCGCCCGACAGGCCGGAGCGCCGGTGAAGCTCTTGTGGACGCGCGAAGACGACATCCAGCACGACTTCTACCGCCCGGCCGGTTTCCACAAGCTCCGGGGCGCGGTGGACGCGAACGGCAAGCTCACCGCATGGCAGAATCACTTCGTCACGTTCGGCGAGGGCGAGGGATACGCACCGAGCGCGCAGCTGAGCGCCGTCGAGTTCCCCGCGATGTTCGTTCCGAATTTTTCGCTAGGCGTCTCGACGATGCCGCTTGGCGTGCCTACGGGATTCCTCCGCGCGCCGGGGAGCAATGCCCTTGCGTTCGTCTTCCAGTCATTCATCGATGAGCTCGCGCACGCGGCAAAGAAGGACCCGGTTGAGTTCCGCCGCGAGCTGCTCGCGCGGTTCACGCCGCCTCCACCACCGTCAGGCGAGCAGCGCGGCCCGGTGCCGATGAACGCCGAGCGGATGCGCGGCGTGCTCGACCTCGTCGCGGAGAAGTCCGGCTGGGGAACGCGCACTCTGCCACGCGGCACAGGGATGGGTGTCGGCTTCCACTTCAGCCATCGCGGGTACTTCGCGGAGGTGGTGCAAGTGACGGTGAGCCGCGCGGGAGAGCTCGAGATCGACAAGGTCTGGGCGGCCGGTGACGTGGGGAGCCAG
>DATKDD010000218.1:0-12055 GCA_035512875.1 Gemmatimonadaceae bacterium
CCGGTGCTGCTCCTTTTGAACGCCTCGACTGGTTCCGTGCGCTTCTCCGCGCGCGCGCCGCTGACGATCCGCGATCGCGTTCGGCTGCTGCGAATGCTGTCCACTGTAACCGCAGAGTGACCACCTCTCATCCTGACAAACCATGATTTGTCGCTTCGGCTCCGTTCTGACGGCATTTCTCATCGGCTTGGTTGCGGCGTGCGGTTCCGAAGATCGGCCGGAAGCCAGCTCGAGCGCACCGGATACCGTCAATAGCTCTCGCAATTTCTTCACGACGATCGACACGCTGTGGGTCGCCGGTAAGGACGAACGCGATTCGGCCTTCGTGGAACCGTGGTTCGTGGCGGCCGGCGGCGGAGCAGTATTCGTGTCCGACGCAGACAAGGGGTTGCTGGCGTTCACCGATTCCGGCTCTGCGACCTGGCGCGTCGGCGGCCACTTCGGTCCGATTGCAGTCCTGTCCGACTCCACAATCGTGGCCCTCCGGGCGAGCGACCGCCATCTGACCTTTTTCGATCTGCACGGCGAGCGCCAATCGTTCGCGACGACGACGGGCGTTCCGGAGGCGCAAGGGTTGTGTGCAGCTTCGGAGCGGAGCATGCTCGTCGCCGGTGGTCCCGCTCGCCTCACGATGGTCGGTCGATGGGGAGACCCGCCAGTGGCGCTTCCCTTTCCCTGGCTCGAGCTGCGCGACAGCTCGTCATTGCTCAGGCAGACAGTAGTCGCCTCTTCGTCGCGACGGCCCGGCTGCGTGATTGCGCTCGTGGTCGGCAATCAGTTCGCGCTCACACACGGATCGGATTCGGTCAGCTTCCATCCATTCGTCGAATCGATCGTCGTTCCGGCCGTCCGCCAAACCGTCGATACGGCCGGCGAGGAGATCACCACGACGACTGCGTTCGTCAATCGCGCGACGGCCGCGGAGAGCGTGGCGATGGACGACTCACTGGTGTTCATCGCGTTCGGTGGCTCGACGCCACATCGCGAGGGACTGATCGACATCTACGACCGAGCGTCGGGTGCCTATCGATCCAGCATGAGGATCGGCGTGCGCGTGCGAGCTCTCGCCGCGGGCAACGGGGCGGTGTACGTACTTCACTCCAATTCGGGCGTTCCGGCACTTGCCGCTCTTCGCCCGCGCGTTCCCTGACCAGGTACGGTCCCGCCGCTCCTCACTGAATGGCATCTCATGCTCGAAGCGATCAATCTGACCAAGGTCTACCGTAACGGCGTTCGTGCGCTTTCCGGACTCTCGGCACGTGTGGCTGACGGCGAACTGTACTGCCTGCTCGGTGCCAACGGCGCTGGAAAGACCACGACGCTGAGCTGTTTTCTCGACTTCACCGCGGCATCGTCAGGCACGGTGCGGGTCGATGGGATCGACGTCGCCGAACGGCCAATGGATGCCAAGCGGCGGTGCGCATACGTCGCCGAGACGGTGGCGGTGTACGAGACACTGAGCGCGGTGGAGAACCTGCGCTATTTCGCGCAACTCTGCGGCGTGCGCCTCACTGGAAACGCCGCCACGCATGCGCTCGATGCGGCTGGACTCGACGGGTTTCAGCAATCGCGGCCGGTGCGCCAATACTCGAAGGGGATGCGCCAGAAACTGGGGATCGCCATCGCCATCAGCCGTGGTACCGGCAACCTCCTGCTCGATGAGCCCACGTCGGGACTCGATCCGACCGCCGCGCGCGAGCTGATGGAGCTGCTGGCGCGGTTGCGTGATGAAGGGTGCGCAATTCTCATGAGTACGCACGATGTGTTTCGGGCCGCCTCGTATGCGGATCGCATCGGCATCATGCGCGGCGGAGTGCTCGTGCGGGAACTAGCGCCGCGCGCATGCGATCGCGCAGCCGTGGAGTCGATCTACGCAGATTGCATGGCTGGGAGCGCCGCATGATTCGGCACGTGGCGTGGCGCGAGCTGCTCGAGCACGTGCGTAGCGCGCGTTTCGTCGCGCTCTGTGCCCTGACGCTGCTGCTCCTGCCGTTGAGCGCTCATGTGAATGCCACGCAGTACCATGCGCGTCTGGCACAGGCCGCGGCGCTCCGATCGGAGCAGCAGCGCAAGATCGCCGAGCCGGTCACCGAGAGCGGCGTCTTCAAGTCAATGTATGGTTGGCGCGATGGCGAGGTGTTTGCCGATGCGGCGCTGCGTGCCGTGCGCGCCCCATCCAGATTCGCCATGCTGGCGATCGGATCCGAGAGCACGCTTCCGGCGTACTGGCAGTTCAGCACCGAGGGCATGGAACCGGGACCCAGCGCGTCGGCGGATGCCGCGGTTGCGGGCGCCGATCGAATGGATGCCGTGTTCATCGTAGAGACCGTGTTGGGGCTGTTGGCTCTCCTGCTCGTGTTCGATGCGGTGAGCGGTGAGCGGGAGTCGGGAGTGCTGCGTCTTCTGCTCGCCGCGCCGGTGCGACGAGGCGACTTGCTGCTCGGAAAGGCGCTCGGAGCGATGCTCACTCTGGGCGTGCCGCTCGTGCTGGGATTCGGGGTGTCGTTGCTCGTACTCGAGATGCACGGGGTCCCGCTGCTGCGCGGGCAATCACTCGGCCGGGTCGTGGTTCTGCTGGCGGCGTCGGCGCTCTACCTGTTGAACATGGTGGCGCTCGGTCTTGCGGTAAGTGTGGCGACCACACGCGCAAAGAGCTCATGGGTGGCGCTGCTCGTAGTGTGGATTGCGATGGTGCTGGTGATTCCACGGGCGGCGGACATGGTGGCTTCCACCGTGCACCCGGTACAGCCGGCTTTTGAATCGCGTCAGGCGAAGATCGACGCCATACGGCAGATTCAGGGCGAGCGCGCGCGAGCGCTTTCGGCGTCGTGGCGCCGCGTCTCGGGCGCTGATTCGGCGCCAACCGGCTATGTGTCGCGCGCACTCGGCGATGCATATGCTCGCGCCATCGAGGCGGATGAGCAGCGCTTCATTATGCGCAAGCGCGCGGCGATCCGCACCGCGGACGCTGAGCGCCAGCGGACTACCGAGCGGAGACAGTCGCTTGCGCGTGCCATCGCGCGACTCTCGGCTGCCGCGAGCTACTCGGCGGTCGCCGCGAACCTTGCTGGAACGGGTGACGAAGCGGTACGGCGATGGACGGAGCAGGTCGTCGCGCATCAGACGCGTCTGGAGAACGCAACGTTCGACCGCCGCTTCGGAATGGAGCTGTTTCCGGCGCATCTGGATTTTCTTCGGATTATCTGGTGGCCGGATCTGCGTGACGCGCGCGATCGCCCGCCCGCCTATCGCGACCTGCCACAGTTCGCCTATCAGGAGCCGTCCATGAGTGTCGTGCTTCGCCAGTCACTCCTCGACCTGGCCGTGCTGGCCGTTGGGAGTACGGTATGGCTTGCCGTGGCGCTGATCGCTTTTCAGCGGGCGGAGGTGCAGTGATCCGGCGTGCCATCATATTGCTCTTCGCTTTGCATTCGCCCGTGTGGGCTCAGCAGCCGGAACAGGACCCGCGGTTGCTTTCGTTGGCATTGCTGCGGGCGCGCGCGGAATTGGAGCAGGCCGACTCGGCATACGTGCGGATGCGTCACTTGCGTGATCGCGACCTCATCTCGGCCGCCGAGATGGAAGCACGGCTCGCCGAGCGCGAGCGCGCCGTCCTTGGCGTCATGGAGCGATGGGTGGCGCTCAACGCCGCGGAGCCGCGGCTCAAGGTGATCAGCGCATTCAAGCGGCGAGCAGCCAACGGTGAGACCATCGCGCGTGTTCGCGTGAGGATCGACGCGTCAACACCGCCTTTGGATGTCGCGGCGATTGCGTCCCGGCAGATGATGGATCGTGTGGTAACCTCCGCCGGTGTCGCGTTCGTGAGCCTCAAGGATGAGGTGGGAACCGCGGGTACCGCCATCGGCGTCCCTTACCAGCACGAGTGGCGTCAGGATCCAGCCGGCGGCGGCCGGGATTTCGACTTTCGGCTTCTGCGCGACGTGGAAGCGGTGGTCGTCTCGCTGGTGAGCGCCGGCCGCGTCGAGGAGCGCAAGGTATGGTTGGAGGCTGATGTATCGGGAACGATCACCGTACAGTCTCATCCGTTTTCGCAGGAGGCGGATGTCGGTTCCGAAGCGAGCTATGAGCTCACGCTCGAGCGTTTCGGTGGCGATGACCGCCCGGTCCGCATTACGGTGACAGGGCTGCCGCCCTCGATCCCGCACGTGTTCACGGACCCGGAGACCGGCGCCCGAATCGGGCAGCTTCGATTCGCCGCGGGGCAGCATCAGCGTCACCTTCGGCTCACCCTGTCCATGCCGGCTCCCGACGCCGCAGCGCTCGCCATCGATAGCGCCTATCGATTCCGGGTAGTCGCCTCGCCGGATGGAGAACCGCGGGTCCCCGGGGTGGGAGCATTGCCTGACGACATTCGCCAGTCCGGAACGGGCGTCGCCGAGCTGGAGGTTGTGCCGCGCGGCGTGGGCCGGGCGGAACTGCGCGCCTCCAACCTTTACCATGAGCTTCAAGAAGGCCAGGCTGCCGACCTCGCCGTCGCCGTGCGCAACATCGGAACGCGCCCACTCGATCAGGTGCGCGTTACCGTCGAGGGACCATCCGGATGGACGGTTGTGAGCGTGCCACCGGAACTGCGGTCGGTGGCGCCGAACACCGAGCGACCCGTGCGTCTCAGGCTCACGCCGCAGCGGGGCGCCGAGCTCGGCGACTTCGAGGCGCGACTCCGGCTGGAGGGATCGTCAGGCAGCACCCGCCTCGTGGTGGAGCCAACGGTGGTTCGGCTGCGCCTCCGGGCTCGTACCGGCGGCCTCGCTACCGCGGCACTTCTCGGAGGCCTGCTCATTCTCGCCACCGGGAGTGTATTACTTGCACGCAAACTCGGCAACCGTTAGGTAACGCGGCCGCCGCAACCGGGGTCCTGACCCTCGGCGACCCTCGACCCTCGACCCTCGACCCCCGTCAGATGTATCCCAGCCCGCGCAGCCGCCGGCGCAGATCGTCGGCGTCGGGGAATCCGTCGTCCACCTGCGGGATCAGTTGGAGCAGCTCGAGCGTCTTGACCACCTTGGCGGCAGACTGCTCTATGGATTCTTCGTCCGACCGAATGTAGACCTCCGGCTTTTCCGGACGTTCGTACGGATCGCTCACCCCCGTGAAGTCATCGATGACTCCGGCACGCGCCTTTGCATAGAGTCCGTCGGTGTCGCGCCGCTCGGCCACCTCGAGCGGGCAGTCGACGAAGATCTCGACGAAGTTCGAGACGTGCTGCCGAATCTCCTCGCGCGTGGCACGGTACGGCGACACCGCGGCACAGATCGCAATCACGCCATTACGCGACAACAGCTTGGCAACGTAGCCGATACGGCGAACGTTCTCTTCCCGGTCTTCGTGGGTGAAACCAAGCCCACGCGAGAGGCTCTGCCGAACCTCGGGGCCATCGAGCAACTCCACCGGCAGCCCGCGGGCGGTGAGCAGTTCGCGCACCTTGCGAGCGATGGCGGACTTGCCGGAGGCCGGGACGCCGGTGAACCAGAGCGTAATGCCGGAGGTCATACGGGAAAGGTATTCCGCCGCTTTCCCAATGGCGAGGATCGCCTTCGATAGCCACCGAGCACTAGACGCGCGCCGGCATCCCACATTGCGCCGCACCCGGAGCAGCCCCATGTTCCGCGCGCGCGATGTCCCGCACAGTGCAGCGCCGATCCCGATTCCCCCAACCGAATCCCGACCCATGGCGCGTCCCGATCCCGACACCCCGTACATCCCCGCCTCCACGAGCCTTCCCGAGATCACCATCCGGGCGGTGGTGCTCGGCATGATCCTCTCGGTTGTCCTGGCCGGTGCGAACGCATACCTGGGGCTGTTTGCCGGTATCACAGTTTCGGCTTCGATTCCGGCGGCTGTGATCTCGATGGCAATTCTCAAGATGTTCCGCGACTCGAACATCCTCGAGAACAACATAGTGCAAACGGCGGCGTCGGCCGGAGAGAGTCTGGCGGCGGGTGTGATCTTCACCATTCCGGCGCTGGTGATCCTCGGCACGTGGACGGAGTTCAATTACTGGGAGACGACGCTGATCGCGGGACTGGGTGGGGCGTTAGGTGTGTTGTTCACGATTCCGCTACGCCGGGCGCTCATCGTCGAGAACCCGCTTCGGTTCCCGGAGGGTGTGGCGACCGCGGAGGTACTGAAAGTCGGGGAGAGCGGTGGCACGGGGGTCAAGTATCTGGCGTGGGCGGGGCTGATCGGAGCGCTGTTCAAGCTCGGCGACACCGGTGTGCGCCTGTGGGGTGGAGTGCTCGAGACTGCGAGATACGTCGGAGGCACGATCGCCTACTTCGGCACCAACCTGTCGCCGGCTCTTGTCGGCGTCGGATACATCGTGGGGCTCAACATAGCCATTCTGATCTTTCTCGGTGGAGCCCTGAACTGGCTGGTCGCGATTCCGATCGTCGCGTGGACGCAGGGAGTGCCGGAGGGGATGGAGGCGGTCGACGCCGCCGGCCGTCTGTGGAGCACGCAGACACGATACCTGGGCGTTGGCGCCATGGTAGTCGGCGGCCTGTGGGCGCTGATCAGGCTGCGGGTCAGCATCGCAGGGGGGATTCGTTCGGGACTTGCCGCCTATCGGGCACAACGGGTCCAAGGCCAGGAAGCCATTTTGCGGACGGAACGGGATACGCCCATGCCATGGGTAGGTGTGGGATTGGTGCTCGTTTCCGTTCCGCTCGGGGCGATGTTCGTCTATTTCACGCAATCGTTATGGATTGGCCTGTTGATGGCGGTCATAATGATCATCGCCGGGTTCCTCTTCTCGGCGGTCGCCGGGTACATGGCGGGACTCGTCGGATCTTCGAACAATCCGATTTCCGGAGTGACGATCGCGACGATTCTGACCGCCGCGCTCCTCCTTCTGGTCTTGATGGGCGCCGACAATCCGCTGGGTCCGGCGGCGGCGATCTTCATCGGTGCCACCGTAGCTTGTGCGGCGGCGATTTCCGGCGACAACATGCAGGATCTGAAAGCGGGGCGGATTGTCGGCGCTACGCCGGTAAAGCAGCAGATCATGCAGGTGGTGGGGGTCGCGGCTTCGGCTTTCGTCATGGCTCCCGTGCTCAAGCTGCTACTGCATGCCTACGGGATCGGTGTCCCGACGGCCACTCACGCACAGCCACTTGCCGCACCCCAGGCGACACTGATGGCGGCTGTTGCCGGTGGCGTGTTTCGCGGAGGGTTGCCGTGGGCAATGGTCATTGCCGGTATGGCTGTCGCGGTTCTGGTGATCATGCTCGACGTGTGGCTGGAGAAGCGCGGGAGCGAGTTTCGCACGCCGGTGCTGGCGGTGGCGGTGGGCATTTACCTGCCGTTCGAGTTGTCGGTGGCCATAATGCTGGGTGGCGTGGTGGCGTGGTTGGTCGGACGACGCCGCACGGCGATTCAATTGGCCATGCCGGAGGCGACCCGTGGGGGATTTGCCGAGTGGACGACCACCGGCGACCGGCATGGACTTCTGTTCGCCGCGGGGCTCATCACCGGTGAGGCGCTGGTAGGAATCCTCCTGGCGA
Source organism: Gemmatimonadaceae bacterium (assembly GCA_035512875.1). Lineage (GTDB taxonomy): Bacteria > Gemmatimonadota > Gemmatimonadetes > Gemmatimonadales > Gemmatimonadaceae > JALZIF01. The sequence goes on from DATKDD010000218.1 coordinate 7,524, forward strand.
TTCCGATCGTGGTCACAGGCGATCGCAACGCGCTGGCTTTGTTCGGGGTACACGAATGGGTTTGGCCGGGGGTGCTGCTCCTGCTACTCGTTATGTTCGGCCTGTATCGCGTGGCTCTCGGAGACAGGCAGGCGATTGGGCCCCGGGCGTGAGCGGATTCGCGATTACCATGTGCCGTACCGGATAGTGCCGGCGAGCAAGGCGGGATGATCGACCGCGCGGTGGTTCGTGTTCCCGCGACCACCTCGAATCTGGGAGCGGGGTTCGACTGCGTGGGGGTGGCGGTGGGCCGGTGGCTCACTCTCACGGCAGCGGTCGAATCGGGTGCGAGTGATTCAGTCCGCCTGTATCGTGAGGGCACGTTGACCGCGCTCCCGGCCTCACCTCACGACGACCTGATTGTTTCGGCATTCACGGCGGCGTGTGCCGCGGGCCGTCGCCAGGTGCCGCACGGGTTGCTCGTGCGCGCGAGCTCCGGCATCCCCGTCGCGCGTGGACTTGGCTCCTCCGCGGCAGCAGTTGTCGCGGGTGCCGCCGCCGCGAACGTGCTCCTGCGGCTCGGCTTCGATGATCAGCGCCTGCTCGAACTGTGCGCGTCGATTGAAGGGCATCCGGACAACGTCGTTCCGGCGATCCACGGCGGCGCCATGCTCGCCGTCGCTGCGGCCTCCAGCCAGCAGAGTGGTAACGGCGTTTCGTCGCTTGTCACCTCGCGTATCGAGCTGCACCCGGACCTCGCGCTCGCGCTCGTGGTTCCAGACTTCGAGGTCGAAACGGCGCTCATGCGGGCAGTGCTCCCGGCGGCGGTGCCGCACGCGGTGGCGGTGCGCGCGGCGGCGCTCGCCGCGGCGCTCGTAGCAGGCCTGACGAGAGCACACGCCGGACTGCTGGAGCTGGCTCTCGATGATGTGCTCCACGTGCCGTTTCGCCGGGGCGTCGTACGGGGCTACGATGCCGTGGTGCGGGCGGCGCGGTTGGCTGGCGCGTTCGGCGCCACGCTCAGCGGATCGGGCTCCACGGTGTGTGGCATTGCACCGCGCCTCGCGGTGCACGAAGTGGCCGCGGCCATGGTGGAAGCGTGGCGCGGCTTCGATGTGCGCTCAGAAGCAATCGTCTGCGAAACGCCGGCCACCGGGTACAGCGCTACCGTGCGTCGTGAACGGGACGACGGACTGGATTCCGCGCCCGATTCCGGGGCGCAGAGCACGGCATAGAGCGACCGGACATCCGGAACGCTGCGCCCGTTCGTATCGTTCTACCAGCACGATGAGGACATGCGAGTTCCGGGCGGCCCTGATGCCGGCCGTCTGGCACGCCGGATAGCCGACGACTGTCGGCGACTGCGGGAGGATGAAATGTCTGCGCTCACCTTGGACGCGCAACGATGACGAAGTCGAAGCGCCGAACCGACAACGACGCACGTTTGCCGGAGCTCTCGCCTGACGAGATACTTCGCTACAGCCGTCACCTGATCATTCCGGATGTCGCGCTTGACGGCCAGCGTACGCTCAAGGCGTCTCGTGTACTCCTCGTTGGGGCCGGCGGTCTCGGCTCGCCGCTCGCGCTCTACCTGGCGGCTGCGGGTGTTGGAACGTTGGGGCTGGTCGACTTCGATGTGGTGGACCTGACTAATCTTCAGCGGCAGATCGTGCACGGCACGAAGGACATCGGCCGCCTCAAGATCGAATCGGCGCGAGAGCGCATTGTCGATGTCAATCCGAACGTCAACGTCGAGGCGTACGCGACGCAGCTCACATCAGACAACGCGCTGGAAATCCTGCGCGACTACGATGTCATAGTGGACGGAACGGATAATTTTCCCACGCGCTACCTGACGAACGACGCCTGCGTACTGCTTGGCAAGCCGAACGTCTACGGCAGCATCTTCCGTTTCGAGGGCCAGGCGTCGGTGTTCGCGACCACCGCGGGTCCGTGCTACCGGTGTCTGTTTCGCGAGCCACCGCCGCCGGGACTCGTTCCGAGCTGTGCCGAGGGCGGGGTTCTCGGCGTCCTGCCGGGGATAATTGGCACGATTCAGGCGACCGAAACGATCAAGCTGCTACTTGGGATCGGCGAACCGCTGATTGGCAGGCTTTTGCTGTTCGATGCCTTACGCATGCAAGTGCGCACAATGCAGCTGCGGAAGGACCCCGAATGCCCCGCATGCGGAACGCGCGAAATTCACGAGCTGATCGACTACGAGGAGTTCTGTGGAATCCGTCAGGCGGCCAGGGCCGAAGCGGCGAGCGCAGTGCCGGAGATCGAGCCCTGGGAGCTGGCCGAGCGCCTGCGTATTGGCGAAGGCCTCGCACTGATCGATGTACGGGAGCCTCACGAGTGGCAGATCGCGCATATCGAGGGCGCACAGCTGATTCCGCTCGGCTCGCTGCCCGGAGCACTTCCGACCATCGATTCATCGCGTGACATCGTGGTGCACTGCAAAGTCGGTACTCGGAGCGCCACTGCTGTGCGCCAACTACAGGCGGCTGGCTTCACGCGCGTCTGGAGCCTCGCCGGCGGAATTGAACGGTGGAGCGACGAGGTGGATCAGACCGTAGCCAAGTACTGAACGACCGTACTGCGTAACGTTGCGTCCAGCGCCTTGCAAGGCAGAAATTCTCGCGATCGCTCCTATCCGGCAGGCCCAGCCTCGAGCACCAGGAACGACGTCCGATTGTCCGGCCGATCCTGTACGCCACCGGCCAGTATCGCCAAACCATAACGCGCCGCGGCGGCTGCGGAAGCGATAACACCCACCGCGCGCGGATCCACGGTGCCGCTGAGCCCCGGTACCGTGAATGGCTCGTCTTCCCGCGCGCCAGCGAGTGCCGCGGCCGCGCTCGCCGAGTCGCCAGTGGCAAGTGCGACGAGGCGATGGGCGGCAAGGTAGGCGGCACATTGGGCCAGCGCTGCCGGATGGCCGAGGACCGTTTGGATGGCCGCCTTGCGCACTGCGGGACGGGCCAGCAGGTAGTGGCGAATCCGCAGCGTGATCTGCCCGATTGAGCGAACCGGTACGGCAATCGACTCGGTTCCACGCTCCACTGCCGCGCACGCGTCGTCCAGGCGGCCTATGGTCGAGTTCCACACCGGAAGGACGGCGAACTGCACGGCTCCGGCGGCCAGGGAGTCTACGGCCGCAGCGAACGATGGGACGCCGACCGCTTCAGCCCGGCCGCCCCAGTATCGTGCGACTGCTTCCTCACCGAACGCGCCTGGAGCCCCTTGATAGGCCACCCGCGGGCGCTCCGCGGCCGAGTTCATCTCGATTCCAGCGCCAGCCGCGGAAGGGGCGCCGCTACCGTCCGTCCTATCGCCAACGCCACGGCCCGCACTCGATCCATCAATCCATGGAATTCGTCAGGCGTGAGCGATTGGTCGCCATCGGACAACGCGGTCGCGGGCGACGGATGCACCTCGATCATCAATCCATCCGCACCTGCAGCCACCGCCGCAACGGCGAGGGCGGGTACGAGGTGCGACCGGCCGGCGGCGTGACTCGGATCGACGATCACGGGTAGATGAGTCTCGCGTTTGAGCACCGCTATTGCCCCGATATCCAGTGTGTTTCGCGTTGATGTCTCGAATGTGCGAATACCACGCTCGCAGAGTATCACGTGGGGATTTCCATTGGCCATGATATGCTCGGCCGCCATGAGCAGCTCCGCGACCGTTGCCGACATGCCGCGCTTGAGCAGCACCGGCTTGCGCGAGCACCCTAGCTCGGCGAGCAGCGGATAGTTCTGCATGTTGCGCGCACCGATCTGCAACACGTCTGCGTGACGTTCCACCAGCGACACCGTGCGCACATCGAGGACCTCCGTGACGACCGGCAGTCCGGTCAGCAGGCGAGCCTCGGCAAGCAGTTCCAACGCAGCCTCACCCAAACCTTGAAACGAATAGGGTGACGTGCGTGGCTTGAACGCGCCACCTCGCAGCAGCGTCGCTCCGTCCGCTCGCACCGCGTACGCAGTGTCGAGCAGCATGCCGCGATTCTCCACGGAGCACGGACCGGCGATGATCGTAATGCCGGTGTCGCCTATCGCCGCCCGCTCACCTATCCGGATGATTGTGTCGGGCTGGCGAGGCGCAGGGATGCGTGATACGAGCAACGGTGCGGACATGAGGTGTTGGCCTCTAGCACGGCGACAAGCAAAAACGGCCCCCGGGGGAAACCCGGGAGCCGTCAGCGATCGTCACCGTGAGCTGAGTGCTGTCGCTACTCAGTCGTAAGTGTGCGCGCGCCGCGGCTCCCGGTCGTGTACCAGAAGCCGGCGGTAAAATACGAGTAGGCGGCGGCGCGAATCATGACGCGATAATAGGGTGAGGTGAGAAGAGGCGCAAGGGGGGATGCAAATACGGCGATGCGAATTGCGAAAACGCCCGGTTGCGCGATCGACAAACCGTTCTCGCAACTCGCATTCGCATCTCTCCCTGATCCTGCCTGCGCGCTAGAGCACGCCAATCAGCGGCCACCAGAATCGGGCGACGAGCAACAGAATGAGAATCGAGATGAGCGTCATCATCGTTCC
>DATKDD010000219.1:0-11018 GCA_035512875.1 Gemmatimonadaceae bacterium
GATCGCCGGCTTCATGTGGCTCGACGCCATCGACGGCTCGGACAAGGTGTTCTACACCACCGGCCGGCTCACCTCCGAGATGGTGATCAAGTGCGCGCAGATGCGCATCCCGTTCCTCGTCTCGCGCTCCGGCCTCACCCAGATGGGCCACGCCATCGCCAGCAAGACCGGCATCACCATGCTCGGCCGCGCGAGCGGGCGCCACTACCTCGCCTTCACTGGCAAGGAGCGCCTCGTCAGATCGCTGCCGCAACCTACAGCGCTCGCATAGAAATCGGGGGCTTGGTTCTACTAACGGCGGCTGTCCCGCAGTGCTGCACTGTCCCGCAAAATCATGTCCGCAGCCTTTTCGCCAATCATGATGATCGGGGCGTTAGTATTCCCGGAAGTCAGTGTTGGCATTACTGACCCGTCCACAACCCGCAGACCTTCTACACCGCGTACTCTCAGCTGAGGGTCGACCACAGCATCGTTATCCGACCCCATTCGGCACGTGCCAACCTGGTGATACACGCTAAGCGCAGTCGATCGAATCCAATCCAGCAGCTCGTCGTCATCAACCACTCTCGGCCCCGGTTGGATTTCTCGACGGATCAGATCGGCCAGGGGCTTTTGGGCGGCAACCCTGCGCGCCAAGCGAACCCCTGCAAGCGTACGCTCGGAATCGACGCTAGCCATGAGGAAGTTTTGGGTGATCTGGGGCGGCGCCAACGGATCGGTACCGCGAAGGCGGACATGACCGCGACTCTGTGGCTGCAAGAAGCACACCGACAAGAAGAAGCCCGAGAAGCGGTGGAGCGCTTTCCCCGGGCCGTCCGAACTGAACTCTACGAGATGAAACTGGATGTCGGGCCGGTCAAGCTCGTCACTGCTGCGAGCGAACAATCCGCACTTGATGGGCGGTTCTGCGAGCAGACCACGCCGTGCTGTTATGTAGCGCACGCCCTCAACCATCTTGCGGACGACGCTATGAGCGAAATCATTGAGGGTTACAGGCTCGGAGGCCTCGAACAGCAGCCTCGCTTGCAAGTGATCCTGTAAATTTTCGCCGACTGCAGGCCGGTCGACGCGCACCTTAATACCCCAGCGCCTGAGCTCGTCAGCCGGGCCTATTCCGGATAGCTTCAACAGTTGCGGCGAGTGAACCGAACCCGCCGCGAGAATCACCTCGTGCCGAGCATTCGCGAGGTGCTTCTGACCTTCCACGATGTACTCCACTCCGACGACACGCCGGTCCGCGAAGCGCAGCGATGTCGCGCGTGCGCCCGTCTTGATTTGGAGATTGGAACGAGCGCGCAAAGGCGCCAGAAAAGCGACGGCCGCACTACAGCGACGCCCCCGATATCCGGTGAACTGGTAGAAACCGGCACCCTCCTGCGAAGGCCCGTTAAAGTCCTCGGTACGAGGGATACCGCAGGCCTCAGCCGCAGAGATGAACGACTCCGCCAGTCGCCGTCGATCGCGAACCGTAGACACTCGCAACGGTCCTTCGGCGCCGTGGAGGCGGTTGGCGCCCCGATCATTTGACTCGGATCGTTGAAAGTACCGCAGCACTTCACGCCAACCCCATCCATCGCAGCCTTCAGCAGCCCACCTGTCGTAGTCTTGAGGATGGCCTCGCACGTACACCATGGCATTAATTGCGCTCGAGCCCCCGAGCGTGCGCCCGCGAGGCACCGGAATCCGGCGATCGTGCATCCCCGGTTCCGGCTCGGTCTCCAGACCCCACTCGATGCGCTTGTCACCGATAGCGCGCTGCGCGCCGGCAGGCAGATGAATCCAAGGTGAGCTATCGCGCGGACCGGCCTCTAACAGAAGGACGGCGTAACGACCATCGGCGCTGAGGCGATTGGCGAGTACGCATCCAGCAGAGCCAGCCCCCACGATGACAAAGTCGACGTCCCGGGCGGGAGGAGCTGCCTCCAACATCAGCTATGACGCCATCGCGCCAGTCAAACTACGACTACTTCGAGCTCGGCTTCACGCTTGAGAATGCGTTCGATCATCCGCCGCACCTGAATCGGGCCGGCATCGACCCGTAGGTCGATCATGCGCGCGTTAGGTGAATCAGTATCGATCAGGTGTTGCTGGGCTTCCAGCATGTCCTTGTCTTCAAAGAACGTGCGCTTCACGTCCTCGTAGATGGTCTTGGTGACCGATTCATCGTCCAGCTTGTAGTTGCGGCAATACGACCAGAGATACAGCGTCTGCCGATCGGTCATCGGGGTTACGAGATTGAGCGAGCGAGCTTCGATACCTTTGCTGCGGTCGCCCTGCGGCGCGCCAGTTCCCGTCGGCGCACAGCCCACGTCGATCACGACATTCCCCGGTGCAGTCCAGTGGATGATCTGCCAGCGATCCACATTGGTCGTGAAGCCACCCACTCGCTGAAACATCGGTGGCGCGGGGCGGTCGATCATCCAGCGCGTCACGTTGACGGATTCGCCGATCACCTTCGTCGCCGAAGGGAACTCCGAGACGTACGGCGTGCCGATGGTGCGGCCGTGGAGAAACGTCAAATGCGAAAGATCCATCAGGTTGTCGAGATCAACCAGATAGTTGCAGTCGATCGTGAGCGTATCGCCGGGCGACACCCAGCCCGGCGAGTCGTTCCAGTGCAGGTCGGGAATCAACGATACGTCCGCCTTCGCAGGGTCCCCCGGCCAGATCCACAGGAATCGCCATTTGTCGACGACGGGATAGCTCTTGATCGCTGCGTTCTCCGGGATCATGTCCTGCCCCGGAATCCGCACGCATTTGCCGGTACAGTCGTACTCGAGGCCGTGATAACCGCATTGCAGATGGTCGCCGACAAGCTGTCCCTTGGAAAGCGGTGCGCGCCGGTGCAAGCAACGGTTCTGCAGTGCAACCGGCTTTCCCGCTTCCGTGCGGTAGAAAACGACCGGCTCATTACAGACCCATCGCTCGAACAGCGCACGGCCGATCTCGTGGCTCCAAGCGCATGGATACCAGACGTTGCGGATAAACATGCTCTCTTGTCTCACGGCTAAGCTCCTCCTTTGAAAGTGTAGCACCGGGATCGAATTCATCCGCCGAGAAACGCCTCGCGGATGCGGGGATTCTCGCGCAGTGCGCCGGTGGCTCCCGCTTCCACTATGCGCCCCGTCTGCAGTACGTAAGCGCGGTTCGCCACGGCAAGCGCCCTTGCGACATTCTGCTCCGCGAGCAGCACCGCCGTGCCGCGAGCAATGATGGCACGCACGCGATCGAGAACCTCGGTCGTCAGGATCGGCGACAGCCCCAGAGACGGTTCGTCGAGCAGGAATAACCGCGGGCCGGTCATGAGCGCGCGGCCGATTGCCAGCATTTGCTGCTGTCCCCCCGAGAGTTGCCAGCCGAGAGAGTGTTCCTTTGTCCTTAGGATCGGGAAGATGCCGAATACCTCCTCCATCAACGCTGCAGTCACTGCTCGTGCTGCCCGGCTTGCAACCTCCAGGTTTTCCTTCACCGTCATCCCGGGAAATATCCGCCGTCCTTCCGGCGCGTAGCCGATCCCACGCCGGCAACGGTCCGCGATGGAAACGCCCACCAGGGGCTGGCCGTCAAATTCGATCGCCCCGGCCACCGGCCTGACGAACCCCATGATGGAGTTCAGCAGGGACGACTTGCCAGCGCCATTTGCGCCGAGCAGGGCCACCGCCTCGCCGGCGTGCACCTCGAGCGAAATATCTTCGAGCGCGGTGATCTGGCCGTAGCGGGCGGTGAGCTGGCGGATCTTCAGGAGCGCCATCAGGCCACCTCCGGTGCGCCAAGATAGGCCTCGATGACGCGCGAGTCCGCACGGATCTGGCCCGGCGAGCCGGCCGCGATCATTCTGCCGTAGTCCAGACAGGCCATGCGCGTCGCGAGCGGCATCAGGAACGGCATGTTGTGCTCGATCACGAGCAATGTCAGACCGCGCTCAGAGAGCTTCCTAAGCCGGACAGCGAGATCCGCCTGCTCGGTCTGGTTCAAGCCCGCCGCCGGCTCGTCGAGCAGGAGTAGCCGAGGCTCGAGGGCGAGCGCCCGCGCGATCTCCACGCGGCGCTTGAGGCCATAGGCGAGCCCCCCGCAAGGCTGCATCGCAAGCGGACCGACATCGAGCTGCTCGAGCAAACGCATCGCTTGCTGCCGCGCCAAGTCGAGCCCGCGAGCGCGCATCAGTTCTGGCGAGATACCGGCCCACCGCCGGCCCGCATACGCGGCAGCGACGTTATCCAGCGCGGTCATGTCATCGACCAAGTTGATGTTTTGGAATGTGCGCGCAACGCCGAGCCGCGCAATCTCGAACGGGGCGAGCCGCGTGATGTCGCGGCCACCGAAGACGATGCCACCGCTGGCCGGCGCATAAATGCCCGTGATGCAGTTGATGAGGGTGGTCTTGCCCGACCCGTTTGGCCCGATCAGGCCAAAGATCTCTCCTCGCTCGATCGACAGGCTCACTTCCTCGAGCGCGTGCACACCGCCAAAAGCGATGGCCAAGCTTTTTACTTCGAGCAGCGGACCGGAAGGTAATGTCTCCGCTCCGCGGGTCGACGCCGCTGGCAGGGGCGGCAGGGGAATGGGCTCGGGAAACCACTGCGCGCGGAACCGTTCCGCAGCGCCGATCAAGCCGTAGGGCGCGGCGATGATCATGCCAAGAAGGATCGCGCCGTATGCGATCAGGTAGAACTGGCCTAGGAAGCGGAACCACTCAGGCAGATGCACCAGCAGGAATGCGCCCAGGATGGCGCCGGCGACGCGCGTCCGGCCGCCAACGACGGCCATGGTGATCACCGCCACCATGACGTGGAACTCCAGCACGTCGGGGGAGATAACGCGCACGGTGTGCACGTAGAGCGCCCCGGCAACGCCGGCATAGCCCGCCGAGAGAAGAAACGCCACGAGCCGGAGCCGCCAGATGTCGATTCCAATCGAAACCGCCGCAATCTCGTTCTCACGCATCACGGTAAATGCGCGCCCAAGTAGTCCGCGGGTGATCTGCCAGGAGGCGAATGCCGCGAGCGCGACCAGGGCCCACACGAATGCGGCAAGCGGCAGGCCGCGCGGGAGCGCTTCGCCAAAGATAATCACCCCCGGAACGCCTGGCAGTCCATTCGCACCGCCCGTGAGGGACTCCCAACTGATGGCGATCAGAAGCATGACCTGGCTGATGCCGAGCGTGGCGAGGGCGAAGTAGTGCGCCTCGAGACGGAGCACCGGCACGGCGACGAGCAGCGCAAGCAGCAATGGCCCAAGGACCGAGAGCGGCAGCGTGAGGCCGAACCCCCAGCCAAGATTGATGCCGAGCAGGCCCGTCACGTACGCGCCTAAGCCGAAGAACGTCCCTTGAGTGAGGGCGAGCGCGCCGGCGTGGCCGAAGATGAACTGATAGCCGAGTACCAGGATCGCGAAAATGCCGGCGAGGGTGAAAACCCGCAGGTCGTAGCTCGAGCCGAAGACAAAGGGCCAGGCGACGAGCAGCGCGACCCCCGCCAGCAGCGGAGCATTGAGGCCTGTTCGGAGAACCGGCATCATGCGCGCCGCTGCACCACTTCGCCGAACAATCCCTGTGGCCTGAAGAAAAGAATCAGCAGCACCGCGATGTACAGCAGGATGGTGGCCATCGTCTGTGAGAACAGCGTATCGGTGGCGGGTATCCAGCGATCGAGCAGCGGCAACAGCGTCGGCAGCAATGGGTACAACACTTCGAACAGCGCGATCAGCAGCGCCCCCGCGACCGCTCCGGGAAGGCTGCCCCAGCCGCCGATGGTCACCGCGATGTAGGCCTTGATTATGTAGTTGGTGCCGTCGGTGGGGCTCACGAAGAACGTGTTCGCAAGCAGGAGTCCCGCGGCCCCGGCGAGCGCCGCCGCAAGTCCGAAGGTAAACGCGATCATGCCGTTGACCCGAACCCCGATCGCCTCGGCCATTTGCCGGTCCTGTGCGGTCGCACGCAGTTGCCGGCCGAGGGCCGTTCTCGCGAACAGCCACCATTGCCCCGCGATCAACAGCGCAGCCACCACGATCACCGCGGCCGACTGTTCGGACAGTGACACGCCGCCTACGGTGAGCAGGCCGCCCGAGAACAGCGGTGGCGCGCCCCGCGGCGCGCCACCGAACACGACGTTTGCGGTGTTCTGGAAAATGATCCCGAGCGCGATGGTGGAGATGAATACCGACACCGGCGGGCGCGACTTCAGCGGGAAGTACGCGAACAGCGAGAACACGAGCCCCAGCACTATCATCAGGACGATCACCCCGGGCAGGAGGGCGACGCCCGGCACGGGCAGCACGGCCGCGAGCGCAACCGCGACATAACCGCCGGCCATGACCATGTCACCTTGCGCGAAGTTGACCGCCCTAGTCGCGTTAACGATGAGGACGAAGCCCAGCGCTAGCAACGCGTAGGCGCTGCCCAGGGCGAGGGCATTGATCAGCGCCTGGAGCAAACCGCATTCCCCAGGGAAGCGGAAAACACGGGCCTTGCGCGTCTACCTGGACAGCACGCCAGTCACGTTCTCGTAGCGCTTCGCGACCCTCGGAATCCGCGACTTTCCGTCATAGCAGATGATTACGGCCGAGTGCGCCATGTTGCCCTTGCCGTCAGACTTGTAGGTCATGGCGAGGCCGGCATACGTGCTGCTGGCGAGCGCCTTCTGCACTTCGGCCGGGGTCCTGGCTCCCTTCGCCACGGCGCCGAGCATCATCATCAGGCCGTCGTATTGCCCGACCGCGAAGCCGTCCGGCTCGCTGCCGAACTCCTTACGGTATTGATCCAGGAAGGATCGCATTTCCGGCGTTTCGCCAGAAATGGGCGACGCATTGGTTTCGCCGCACACGCCCGTCAGCTCAGCCGGCTCGACCAAGGAGACCGTGGTCGGCTGATGGATCGCGGAGCCTGCCACGATCGGCAATCCCAGCCCGGCCTGGGCTGCGGCACGCACGAACAGCGCGGTGGGTTGCGAATGGATGTGCAGCATGACCACGTCCGGATTGGCGGCGCGAATCTTGCCGATCGTGGGCGACATGTCGCGCGTCGTAATCTCAAGCGCCTCCTGCATCACCGGTTCCAGATTGTGACGCTTGAGCCGCTCCACGATCTCGGCGCGGCCGCTCTGGCCATATGCGGTCGTCTGATAGACCAGCGCGATTCGTCGCTTCTTCAGCTCCTCGACCACGTAGCGAACGTGCACTTCCTTGGCCAAAGGATCCGCCGGAAAGAACCGGAAAATCCACGGGTTGTTCAGCTCCGTGATGCGGGCGGTCCCGGAGGTGGTGAGCATTGGGATCTTCGCCTCCTGGAGGATGGGGAGCATCGCGAGCAGCTGGACGCCGATCATCGAGCCCACCACGGCGGTCGGTTTGTCCCTCGAAATGGCGCGCTCAAGGGCTTGCACGCCGACATCCGGCGCGACAGCAGTGTCGTAGACCTCGCCCCGGACATGAACATCCTTGGGCGCGTGGCGCATCGCGAGGAGCGCGCCATTGCGCTGAGCACCGCCCTCCAGCGCGAATACGCCCGTCACCGGGACGAGTACAGGCACGCTCACTTCCGCGGCATATGCCGGAGTCAGGAGGGGCGCGAAAAGCAGAATAAGAACGCCAACGGGCGCAACAACGAAGCGAAGCGGCATGAAAGGTCTCCCTGGCAAATATCCAGTGACGAATTTTGAATCGAGCATAGGCACCGTATGGCGAATCACGCCGTCTCGCGCAGGGATCCGTCGACCTCGGGAATCGCCGGAATCGGCACGTCCCAGGGAGCGACATCCTCGCGCAGGCGGTGCAGCGCCTGCTTGATAATCCCGAGCTCCTCGTCCGGGTGCGTGGCCCCCAGACCGTACTCGGCGGCGAGCGCACGCGCGCGGCCCGCGCGGCGGCGCTCGTCTTCGGGAAGATTCACCACCGCGTAAACGCCGTTGAGGAGGCTGCCGCGGAGTTTCTTCGATACCTTGGCGCCCAGCATCTGCTTGTCGTGCGCCTTCAACTCGCTGAAGAAGCGACGCATGATAATGCGGCCGAACTGGATGTGCCGAGCCTCGTCCCGCAAGATAAGGCGGCAGGCTTCCTTGATCGATGCGAAGCGCGCGTTCTCGTAGCGCGCCTGCAGCAACTCGCCTGAAAGTTGCTCGAACATCGTGTTGACCGCGAGCCCGGCGAAGAACGGCATCTCCTTCTCGTCGCGCTCATCGTGGAACTTGGGGATGATGGACTGAAAGTAGTCCGAGCGCGGGGAGGTCTGGTACTGTCCGAGCGCCTGCGCGATGCGGAAGGACGCCTCGTGATGCCGAAGCTCCTCGGCGATGAAATTGACGATGTGCTGCTTCACCTCAAAGGGTTGATGGGCGAAGATCGCATCGCGCAGCCGCTCCGCCCCATAGGGGGTCGCGCCGTGCTCCATCCAGGCACGCAGGCTCCACCACTCGCCGCCCACCTGGCGGACTTCCGGGGGCAGGTCCGCGTTGCGAACATCGCTGAAATCAATACGCGCCGGATCCCAGGCAAGTTCGCGCGCCGCCAAGCAAAGGTCCCAAACCTCGGGATACACGACCTCGACGACCACCGGATACGGGGTTGGAACCGGTGTTAACTCTTCGAGCAGGGAGGGTTGCATGACGGCGGACTCCTCATCAGGCGGATTTGAAAGATAGTTTTGGTTTCCTGATAGCTCCAATATCATTTAAACTCGTTTCTGATACAGGCAGGGTATCAGTGCTCGCGTTAAGGCAATTGCAGCAGTTCATCGTGGTCGCCGAGGAGTTGAACTTTCGGCGCGCCGCGCAGCGGCTTCACATGTCGCAACCGCCGCTGACGCAGGCGATCCGACGGCTCGAAGCGGCGGTCCGAGCCGAGCTTTTCGAGCGCAACCGGAATACCGTCCGGCTTACCGCGGCAGGCGCGGTTCTTCTCGAAGAAGCACAGCGCATCGTGGCGCTTACCAAGGCAGCAATCGACGCCACGCAGCGGGCCGCAGGCGGCACTCGAGGGCGCCTACGGCTGGCCTTCGTTCCGAGCGCCGCGCTTGGCATCGTGCCCTCCGTGGTCCGGGCGTTCCAGCGCTTGCACCCGGAGGTCGGGCTCGAGCTAAGCAGCGAAACCACCACAATGCAGATCGACAGCCTGCGCTCGAACCGGATTGACGCCGGCATCCTGGTTCCACCTCTGCGCGATGCACCCGACATATCGGTCACGAACCTGCGACGTGAACACCTGGTTGCAGTGGTACCGGTCGATCACCCGCTTGGCAGAACCGCGAGGATCGAATTGCAACAGCTCGCCGACGAGCCTTTCATCCTGTTCCCTCTGGCACAGGGCCCGGCTTTCCTGAGTGCCATCCTCACGGCCTGTTTGGGTGCCGGCTTCTTCCCCCGCGTGACTCACGAAGCGCCACAGCTACAGACCGTGGTAGCACTCGTTGCTTGCGGTCTCGGCGTATCCCTGGTCCCAGAGGTAATGCGCACCATCCGGCACTACGCGGTGCATTACCTCGAAATTGCGAGTGAGCCAACCCCGGCTTACGACCTTGCGGTCGCTTGCCTCCAGTCCTCCCGCAATCCGGTAATCGCGCGCTTCGTCGGCATAGCGCGAGACACGGCCGCGCGCTGGTCAGGGCTGGAGCAGTGCTGAAAAAACATCAAGCCGCCGTGTTCGCGCTGACGGGGCGTGACGCGAAGAGATCCCGGTGCGATGGGAAGAACAGTGACGCTGCTAGCATCGCCGTTGCGATCGCGGCGAGGACGATAAACACGTACTCGAAGCCGCCGCCGGCCGCATGGAGCAAGGCCACGAGAGGGATGCCGACGACCGCGACGCCGAACGACACCACGTAGCGCACGGCGAGCACGCGCGCTCGGTACTCGTCGGCGCAGTACCTGCCGACGATGGCGTCGTTCAGCGGGATCTGCCCGAACACCGCCAGCATCATGGCGAGCGCCGCGGCGAGCATCGCCCAGCCCTCGAGGTTTGCCGCCAGCGCGAGCAGTGGGATCTGGGCGAGCGCGATGCCGATCAGGAGCCGCCGCAGCTCGAAGCGATCGATGAGCGCGCCCATCGCCACCTGGGCGAAGGCGGCGAGCGTGTAGACGAGGGCCACCAGCGCGCCGATCCCGAGGTTGGTCTGGATCAGGTCGCGCAGTCGCTCGTCGAACACCTTGGGCATCGCCACGGTGGTGGAATTGAAGATCACGCCGCCGCAGGCGGTGGCGATCAGCAGGATGGCGAAGATGCGCGCCATGGTGCGGGCATCGACGTGCAGCCCGATCGTCTTGGACACCTTGGGCACCGGCCCCGGATCCGGCACCAGGGCGAGGAACGCGGCGCCGGCGGCGATCGCGGCCAGCCCGGGAATGAAGAACGCGGCGCGCCAGCCCCACAGGTCCATCAGCGCGCCCGAGACGATCGCGGCAGTGGCGAGGCCGAGGTTCCCCCAGAGGCCGTTCCAGCCGAGCGCGCGCCCCATCTTCACCGGCGCCGCCACCAGCATCGCGATCCCTACCGGGTGGTAGATCGCCGCGAACATGCCGGTCACGGTCAGCCCGAGCCCGATCTGCCAGGGCGAGGCGGCGAAGCCGGTGGCGAAGAGCGACGCGCCGATGCCGAAGAAGAACAGCGCCATCATCTTGTAGCGGCTCCAGTGGTCGGCGAGCCAGCCTGCCGGGATGGCGAAGGCGCCGAAGGCGATGAATCCGCCGAGCGCGAGCGGCAGCAGTTCCGAGTATGGGCGCTCCCACTCCCGCGCGAGCGCGATGACCACGGTGGGAAACACCAGCATCACCAGGTGAGCGAGCAGGTGCCCGAGGTTGATGAAGGGCACCAGCCATCTTCGTTCGTTCATCGCCGCAAGCTTACCCCGTAAAATCGGGAGGCATGACGGGCGTTTCGGGAATCGTGCTGGCGGGCGGCCTCGGCCGGCGCATGGGCGGCGTCGACAAGGGCCTGCAGCCGCTGCGCGGCAAGCCGATGGTGCAATGGGTGATCGAGCGCTTCGCGCCCCAGGTCGACGAGATGATCATCAACGCGAACCAGAACCTCGAGGC
>DATKDD010000220.1:0-5421 GCA_035512875.1 Gemmatimonadaceae bacterium
ACCCGCCGGAAGTGCTCCTGCTCGAATCGCCGTTCACCTCGGCTCGCGACATGGCCCGGATCATCATCGCCGCGCCGCTGGAACGGATGTGGCGTTTCGTTTCCCGCGTGCATTACGACACGATCGAGCGCGTGCGCGAGCTGGGGACACCGGTGTGGGTGGTCCACGGCAGCGACGATCTCATCATCCCCAGTCGAATGGGTCGCGATGTCTTCGCCGCAGCCAGGAACCCGGGCGAACTGCTGGTCGTCGATGGTGCCGGGCATAACGACGTGACGGAAAGCGGTCGCGAAGAATATTGGCAGTGGGTGACGAGCGCGCTGGCGAAATGATTCCGGCTGATCCGGCCCGCCGAACGCAGGAGCTTTCCATGAGTGCGATAGAGTCGAAGACCCGCCCCCATTGATTCCCGGAGGACACTTCAGGGTTTCTCGTGGATCGCCTGGGTTTTCCCGGCACCTGATTCCTGTTACCTAGGGAGCTCCCGGCTTGACGAGCAGCTCCTGCCCCACGATGATCCGGTCGCTCGTCAGGCTGTTGAGCGCACGGAGCGAGTCAGGGGTGAGGCCATAGAGCACGGCAATGGAGCTCACCGCCTCACCCCGCTGCACCGTGTGGTAAACGGGCTGCCGCGCCAGAAACGCCGCACGCTCCTGTTCGATCCGCTCGCGCTCCGCTGTTTCGCGAACTTCCGCCTGGCGCCGCTCGATCGTGGCGATCACGGCCTCGCGCGTCGTGGCGTCCACCGGCCGCACGGCGAACCGAAGGGCGCCTGCATCCGGGGACGCGCGCACCGCCAGCCCCCGGCTCACACCCAGGTGCACCCGTGTGTCGGCGACCACCACGGAGTCGTAGCTCCAGTCGCGGATCTCGAATCGAGACGGCTCCTCTCCGCTCCACTCGATGATCGCCCGCGGCTCCACGCCGACCCAGATCAGCCGGCGATCGGTCGCCGCCAGCAGACCGGCGATCGGATGGAAGTAGCGCCACAACGGCCGGCGCAACGCGGGAGTCGTCCGCTCGAGGCGCTCCCCCTCGTCCAGTACCATCGCCAGCTGCCGCGCGGACATGCTACGGGCCACCCGCACCGGCAGCACCGGTGCATAGAGGGCGAAGCCTAACGTTGCGAGCGCGATCGGAACCAGGAGCAGTGCGGTGATCACCCGCAGCAACGTTCTCATCGCGCGGTGACCGCAAGCGCGGCGTACAGCGCACGTCCGGGGGCGGGCTCGAAGTACCGCCCGCTCGCCGAGTTGAGGACGAGCGAGGGCACGTACGTACGGTCGGTCAGGTTCTCCACGCCGATCACCGGCTGAATCCAGCGCCGTCCGAACAGCGAGGTCGAACCGAGGCGAAGCCCCGCGACCCCGTATCCCGCTGAGTTCACCGTATTGGCATCGTCGCCGAACGAGGACGAAGCCAGGGTACCCTCGACGGTGAGGAACGCGTTGCCTCGCCTGGCGGTGGCATAGGCCTGCGCCCGACGCCGCGGAACACCCGGAATGCGCCGACCGGCGAAGTCGGCATCGTCCAGCCGGTACGCCGCATAACGAAAATCGAAGACCGTCGCCGAGATACCGACCTCGCCGCCGTCGAACATGGCGCGCGCCGCCACCTCGATACCGCGTCGAGTCGTGCGCCCGGCGTTCCGGAAGAAGCGCCGGCCTGATGCACCGGCCGCCTCGAAAGGCACCAGCTCATCGCGCACGCGGGTATCGAACGCCGCCACGTCGTACTGCACCACGCCGGTGATCCCCTTCACCCCGGCCTCGATGGTGACCGAGCGCTGAGGCTCGAGCTCGAGGTTGAACCCGGCGCTGCCGTCGGGCCGGTTCGCCAACTCGGTCGTCGTCGGCGCCTCGAACGCCGACGACGCGGTCGCGTACACCGAATGCGCGGGGGCAAGACGCACCAGCACACCAACCATCGGGCTCACCGCGTGAACAGTGCGCGAGCCCGAATCGTCAGGATCGCTCCCGCTGACTATCGCATCGCGCACAGTGTACCGTACCGCATCGGTGCGCAGCCCGCCGAGCATCGTCAGGCGCGGTGCAAGTGCCGCTTCGACCATGGCGTAGGGTCCGATGCTGCGTACCGCCTCCTCCTGGTCGAGCCGAATCGCGCCGCGCTGCGCACCGGCGTCAGGACAGTTCGCGGAGACCGGCGTGGGAACCGTGTCGGCGCAGTTGGAGAAGTTGCGCCTGTCATCCCACATCCACTGCGCATCCACGCCCAGCGTGAGGCGCGCTTCGTCGCCCAGCGGCAGCACACCGCGAACGCCCGCGCCCCCCGTACGGCGATCGACGTCGATCACGGCGAACGGGAGCGGGTTGTCGAGTGCGCGCGCGCTGCCGTGCACCGTCAGCGCAAGGGTCCGCCCATTGGCCTCCCACTCGGTGGTCACGCCGAGTTGACCCTGCCGTACCTCCTTTCCCGCGGCGCGCCGGATCATCTGCCGCTCCGCCTGACGCGGATCGGCGGCCAACTCCGCGGCGGTGAGGGAGCCCGGATTCTGCGCTTCGGGCTGATCGTGTCCCAGCGCGAGCACCGTTGCGCGACCGCCAGCGAAGGGGAAGGCGGCGTAGCCCACACCCTGCGTTGCGCTGCGGCGGGCGTAGTCGCGAGAGCCATCGCTGGTCGCGTGCGCCACCAACGCGCGATAGGCGACGTCATTTGCCGTGCCCGCTGCCGATGCCGACCACCGCCTGTCGCCAAAACCGCCAACCCACGCTCGCGCCGATGGCTGAAACGACTCGTCAGGCGGAGTGTCGGTGTGGAGCTCCACGACGCCGCCCGCCGCGTTTCCATAGAGCGCCGACGCACTGCCGCGCAGTACTTCGATCACGCCAACCGACTGCAGCTCCAGATAGTCGACAGGCGTCTGCCCGTCGGCCAGTGTGAGCGGAATGCCGTCGCGCACCACGCGCACACCGCGCACGCCGAACGCCGCGCGCGACCCGAAACCCCGGATCGAGATCCGCGGATCCTGCGTGGGATTCGTGCGTGACTCGATGACGAGCCCCGGCACGTGGGCGAGCACCGACTCCAGTGCGAAGTCGCGTCCGCCCGGACGCGCGCTGCCGGGGCGCACGACCGTGATCGCCAGGGGAAGCGACAGCCACGACGTGGCCGGGGCTCGCGCGACGGTAACCCTGACGGGTGTGAGCGTGTCCGTGGACACCGGCGTCTGCGCCTCCACCACACCCGCGACGAGCGCGGCGAAGAGGATCGCGCGCGCCCCCCTCCCGAGCGTCAGGCTACGCACGACTCGCGGGCCGATCACCGCATATCGTCCTGTGTCATCGGCGGTTACTCCCGCCCTGACGCGCCGGGGACTTCCTCGAACGGAATATTCGAGATGGGGTACTGGCGCCATTCGCCGTAATCGAAGTGCCACCATTCCTCGGAGTACACTGTGAACCCCTGGTCCTCCATTGCCTGGCGCAGCAGCGTGCGGAGCCAGCGCTGCCGGGCGGTGCCGCCCGGATAGTCCGGCATCGAGCGGAACGACGCTTCATCGTACAGCCCCGGCATTTCCACCGGCTCGCCCGTCGCAAGGTCGAACAACGTCAGATCGACCGCCGCGCCGCGGTTGTGGCGGGATCCCTGCGACGGGTCGGCGACCAGCCAGCGATGCTCGTCAGGCGTGGCATCGTAGAAGACCTTGGTGACGGCCCACGGCCGGTAGCCATCGTGGATCAGCAGCCCGTACCCCCGCTCCCGCAGCGCGCGATTCGCCCGCACCACAGCCTCGGCCGCGGGCCGCTGCAACATCACCCGCGGCTGTGCGTAGAAGACCGTACCCAGAAAGTTATTCGTCGTCGCATAACGAACATCCAGCTTCAGGGTGGAGTCCAGCGTTGCCAGATCCACGAGATCGGGTGCGCGAAAGGTGCCCGCCTCACGCGGTGGGGTGGCGGCGCGCGCTTCGCGCATCAGTTCCGACACCGGCCGGCGAGGCTGGATCTTCACCTGGTCGCCGACCGGGATACGGGGAAAGTGGATACCCGCCGCCCTTACGCCGTTTACCGCGCCGCGCGAATCCCGCTCGAACACCAAACGCTCGCCGGGATAGAGCCCGTACTGCGGAAAGCTGAACACACCCTCCGATTCCTCGGTGAGCGGATAGACGAAGAACCACTCGATGAGCGCGTGCAGCACGCCGTCCTTCTCCAGAACGTGCAGCGTGTTGAACGGCCATCCGTAGTCCCCGATGAGCGCGCGCCAGCGCTGGGGCGCGGGAGCGGGTATGGCGTGGGGCTGGCGAGCGAACGTGTCGGTGCCCGAGACCAGCCGGCCGTTCGACAGAGGCACGAAGCGCGGACCGATGGCCAGGGCGCCGTCGGCTACCAGCGTGTCACCGGAGGCGCGCATCGACAGGCGGAGGTTGCCCCGGCGCGATTCGTAAACGAGCATCGAATCCCGCGCCCACAGGTCGAAGCCGCGGTCGTCGAGAACATAACGACCTGCCAGCGAACGCGCGCGCCCGGGCGTGAGCGCCGCGGTGGTCGCCGGCAGGGCCAGGGTTCGACCTTCGCGTGTGGCGAGCATCGCCCGGAGTGCCGCCGTGGCAAGGTGCTCCGTTACAGCATTGGCACCATCGAGCGTGGCTACGACGACCACCCCCAGCTTTTCGTCAGGCAGGGCCAGCAGTTCGGTAGCGAACCCGTAGATCGCCCCGCCGTGGCCGACCGCGCGGTGCCCTTCGATCTCGCTGATGAAAAAGCCGATCCCCGCGCCGGTGCGGGCCTGGGGAGCGAACTGAGGCGTCCACATGGTGTCGAGCGTGGCGCGCGAGACGATCCGCCCGCCATCGAGTGTTCCGCCGGCGAACAGCATCTGCATGAAGCGGCCCAGGTCGAGCACCGTCGTGTACATGCTCCCGGCGGGTGCCATCCCCAGCTCGAACACCGGCGCATCGGAGCGGCGCCCGTCGTACCCCCACATGAGCGCGTCAGGCACCCGCGGCTCCAGATCCGCGCGCCTGGCGAACGCCGACCGGCGCATACCCATCGGTTGCAGGAGAGCCGAATCGAGGTAGTTGACGAACGAGCGGCGCTGAGTGCCTTCGAG
Source organism: Gemmatimonadaceae bacterium (assembly GCA_035512875.1). Taxonomy (GTDB): domain Bacteria; phylum Gemmatimonadota; class Gemmatimonadetes; order Gemmatimonadales; family Gemmatimonadaceae; genus JALZIF01. The sequence goes on from DATKDD010000220.1 coordinate 5,074, forward strand.
TACCCGCCCTACGACCGCGATTCCCGCGTTGGAGTACTTGACCCGTTCCCCCGGCGCGTAAACCAGCGTGGTTGGGGTGAGGCTCGCCACCGTCGCGGCCAGCGTCGTGCCTGACGTGTCGAAGTAGTGGCCCGCCGGCGGCTCCCGCACCAGCCCGGATCGGTGCGACATGAGATGCCGCAGTGTGATCGGCGTGCCGAACGGGTTCGCCGGCGTGAACTCCGGCAGATAGCGCGTGACCGGCGCGTCCAGATCGATCGCGCCGCGCTCGACCAGCTGCATGATCGCCAGGTCGGTGAACAGCTTCGACACCGAGCCGACGCGGTACACCGTCTCCGCGGTGGCCGG
>DATKDD010000221.1:0-4276 GCA_035512875.1 Gemmatimonadaceae bacterium
CACGCTGAGCGCCTTGGCCAGCGCTACCGTGTGCTCGCGCATCGTCGCCAGGTCCTGGGCGGCGATGATGTAAGGCGGGAGCACGCACGCCGAATCCCCCGAATGAATGCCCGCGTCCTCGATGTGCTGCATTACGCCGCCGATGACTACGCGCTCGCCGTCGGAAACGGCGTCCACATCCACTTCGTAGGCATCCTCGAGAAAGCGATCGATGAGCACAGGACGGTCCTCGCTCACGAGCGCGGCCTTGGCGAAATACTCCCGGAGCGACGACTCGTCATAGACGATCTCCATCGCCCTTCCGCCCAGCACGTATGAAGGCCGCACCAGACACGGATAGCCGACCCGTGTCGCCACCTCCACCGCGCGCTCTACCGATGTCGCCGTTCCGTTCGGTGGCTGCGCGATGCCGAGTGCACGCGCCACTCCATCAAAGCGCTCGCGGTCTTCGGCGATGTCTATCGAGTCGGGGGAGGTACCGAGGATTCTCACGCCCGCTGCCTCCAGGGGCCGCGTCAGCTTGAGTGGCGTCTGCCCCCCCAGCTGGACAATGACGCCCATCGGTTGCTCGCGCTCGACTATCTCGAGCACATCCTCGAGCGTGAGCGGCTCGAAGTACAGCTTGTCGCTGATGTCGAAGTCGGTCGAGACGGTCTCGGGATTGGAATTGACCATGATCGTCTCGTAGCCGCGATCTCGAAGCGCCAACGCCGCACGCACGCAGCAGTAGTCGAACTCCACACCCTGTCCAATGCGATTGGGGCCCGAGCCGAGAATCATTACCGAGCGGCGCCCACTGCGCGGCGCTTCGCTCTCTTCATCATAACTGCTGTACAGATACGGCGTGCTCGACGGAAACTCCCCCGCGCAGGTGTCCACCATCTTGTAGGCAGGGCGGATACCGAGCCGCCAGCGGCGCAGTCGAACAGCCTCCTCGGACTCCCCGCGCGCCTTGCCCAGCTGACGGTCGGAGAAACCCATGCGCTTCATGGTGCGGAGCGGTTGCGGGCCAGCCTCGTCGAGCGCCGCGTAGGCAACCTCCGCCTCGTGCAGCTCCGCCATCTGGCCCAGAAACCAGGGATCTATCTGCGTCAGGTCGGCGATCTCGTCCACCTGCAGCCCATGCATCATTGCATGACGAATCTGGAATATTCGCTCCGGCGTCGCCTGCCGCAGTGCCGCACGGAGCGTCTCCAGCGAGTCGTCAGGCAGGCGATCCTCATCGAGCGTGGCGCCGATGCTCCACCCCGGTCGCCCCGTCTCCAGTGCGCGCAGTCCCTTCTGGAACGCTTCCTTGAAAGTGCGGCCAATGGCCATCGACTCACCCACCGACTTCATCTGAGTCGTGAGGCGGGGATCGGCCAGCGGAAACTTCTCGAAGTTGAACCTCGGCACCTTCACCACCACATAGTCGAGTACCGGCTCGAACGATGCCGGAGTCGTTTTGGTGATGTCGTTGATCAGCTCATCGAGCCGGTAGCCTACCGCCAGCTTGGTCCCGATGCGCGCAATCGGGAACCCGGTTGCCTTGGATGCGAGAGCCGAGGAACGCGACACACGCGGGTTCATCTCGATCACCAGCAGCTCGCCATCCTTCGGATTGATCGCGAACTGGATGTTGCACCCCCCCGCCTCGACGCCTATCTCGCGGATTATCGCGATCGCCGCGTCGCGCATCGCCTGGTACTCTCGATCGGTGAGCGTCATTGCCGGCGCGACGGTGATCGAGTCGCCCGTGTGAATGCCCATCGGATCCAGGTTCTCGATGGAGCACACGATGACGACGTTGTCGTCGTGATCGCGCATCACCTCCAGCTCGAACTCCTTCCAGCCAAGCACGCTCCGTTCGATGAGCACCTGCCGCACCGGCGACAGCTCGAGCCCCCGCCGCACTATCGCTTCGTACTCTTCGCGATTGTAGGCGATCCCGCCACCGCTGCCGCCTAACGTAAACGAAGGCCGGATTATCGCCGGAAAACCCGTGAGATGCATCAGCTCCTGCGCATCATCCCACGTGCGGGCGATGCCGCCGAGCGGTACCGCCAGACCGATCCTCCGCATGGCATTGGCGAACTCTTCCCTGTCCTCGGCCATCTTGATCGCGCGGGCGTTCGCCCCGATCAGCTCCACGCCGTACCGCTCCAGCACGCCGCGCTCCGACAGCGCCATCGCCACGTTGAGCGCCGTCTGGCCGCCCATCGTGGGCAGGAGCGCGTCCGGACGCTCGCGCTCGATGACCATCTCGACGATCTCCGGCGTGACCGGTTCGATGTACGTGCGGTCGGCGAACTCGGGATCGGTCATGATCGTCGCCGGATTGGAGTTCACGAGTATGACTTCGTAGCCCTCCTCCCGCAGCGCCTTCGCTGCCTGCGTTCCCGAATAGTCGAACTCGGCCGCCTGACCGATGACGATCGGCCCGGAACCCACGAGCAGAATGCGATGCAAATCAGCGCGACGCGGCACGAATCAGATCTTCGATGATGGTGTCGAATGAATGTTGCGGCGACCATTCAGTCGCCGCGCGCAGCTTTGCGGCATCGCCCACCAGCAGCGCAACGTCGGCGGCACGCTGGAGCGCCGGCTGCACGTCCAATCTCGCATCGACTCCGGACAGAGCAAGCACACGCTCGGCTGCTTCATCGGCACGGCGTCCCACTCCGCTGGCCACGTTGTACGCCTCCCCAGCCTCACCCTGCTCGGCGAGCGCAACGTATGCGCGCGCCACGTCTGCCACATGGAGAAAATCGCGCACCGAGCCGACGTTGCCGATCTGCAGTGCGTCGCCGCCACTCGCGCGAAGCGCAAGCGCATCCCGAACCAGTCGTGGAAGCAGGAAGTGGGGCGACTGGCCCGGCCCGCTGTGATTGAAGCTTCTCACGGCGATCACGCGCACGCCCTGCCCACGCCAGGCGGCGAGCGCCATCTGCTCCTGCGCGGCCTTCGACGCCGCGTACACATCGCGGGGCTCCTGTGGCGTGCTCTCGCTCAGCGGCATCCGGTCGGGTGGGTGAGCTCCGTACTGAAGCCCGCTGCCCACCACCAGAACCACCGGATCGGCGGTACCGGCATCCCGCATCTCCGCAACCGCGGCCACCAATCGCGCGGCGCCAGTGACATTCACCTCGAGCGCCGAGCCAGGGTCGGCGTTGGCGGCCGGCACGTAGGAGACTCCCGCCAGGTGGAATATCGCGTCGGGACAGGCGTCGTTGAGCACGCGAGCGAGCTGCACGGAGTCCCGAACGTCGGTGGGCACCCAAGTTGGGGGTCGGGGGTCGGGGGTCGGGGGTCGAAGATCGCCGTCATTCCGGCGAAAGCCCGACTCCCGGGGTTCAGCAGACGCCTGCTCCGGGTCATGGCTTCCGGCGACCACGTCCCATCCGGCCTGGAGCAGCGCCTGACAAAGCCATGGCCCGACGAATCCCGACGCGCCAGTGATGAATGCGCGCGGCATCTAGCGGCGCGATCGGTGACGCTCGAGATCGGCCTCGACCATCATCCGCACCAGCTCATGGAACGAAACGGTCGGCTCCCATCCCAGCTCGTCCCGGGCGCGCGACGGGTCGGCGACGAGTAGATCGACCTCGGCCGGCCGAACGAACCGCGGGTCGAGCACGACGTGATCGCGATAGTCGAGCCCCACGATCTGGAACGCAGTGTCGCACAGCTCGCGCACCGACCAGGTACGGCCGGTGCCGATCACGTAGTCGTCAGGGGTATCGCGCTGAACCATCCGCCACATGGCATCGACGTAGTCGAGGGCATAGCCCCAGTCGCGGCGCGCATCGAGCGTTCCCATTTTCAGCTCACGCGCCAACCCGAGGGAGATGCGGGCCGCGCCATCGGTAACCTTGCGCGTTACGAACTCCAGCCCGCGCCGTGGGCTCTCGTGGTTGAACAGGATGCCCGACACCGCGTACAGGTTGTAGCTCTCGCGGTAGTTCACCGTGATCCAGTGGCCGTACACCTTGGCCACGCCGTACGGGCTGCGCGGGTAGAACGGCGTCGACTCGCGCTGCGGTGTCTCGACGACCTTTCCGAACATCTCGCTCGAACTGGCCTGGTAGAACCGCGCCGCGGGTGCCGCCTTGCGCACCGCCTCGAGCATGCGCGTCACGCCGAGCGCGGTGAACTCCCCGGTGAGCACTGGCTGAGTCCACGAGGTCTGCACGAAACTCTGCGCCGCCAGGTTGTACACCTCGTCAGGCGCCACCGCCGCCACGGCTTCGACGAGCGAATGCTGGTCCAGCAGATCCGCCGAGACGAGCTCGATGCG
>DATKDD010000222.1:0-15186 GCA_035512875.1 Gemmatimonadaceae bacterium
GGGGCGCCTAGCACCAGCGACTCGACCGCACGCGCATAACGCGAGACGGTGTACCAGTGGCGCCCCATCCGCCGGAGTACCCGATCGCTGCCCGATTGGAGCGGCGCGTGCAAATGTGGCACCAGTCGGTCGCGCGCGTCACGCCAGAGCGCGCGCAGCCGCTCGCACACCTCCGTGGCCTCGACCGACGTCAGGCGGAATCGTGCTCCGGGTACAGCGGCAATCAGCCGCTCCATCAGCTCAGCCAGCGACGTGCCAATGTCCCGGCCGTAATGCCCTATGTGCACGCCGGTGACGACGATCTCGTCATGGTACCGGGCGAGACTCCGCACTTCATCGGCGAGCGCGACCGGATCGCGCGAACGCGAAGCGCCGCGCGCGAGCGTCGTCGCGCAGAACGTGCAGTGCTCGTCACAGCCATCCTGCACGCGGAGGAGAGCTCGCACCCCCTGCTGGACCGGAGTGCAGTATGTGGCCAGCCGGGGATCCACGCCCAGGGCGCCGGCAACAGCCTCGAGATCACCGCCGGAGACCAGCGTGCCGACCGTGGGCAGCGCGCCGAGCGTGCCCGACTCGTCGCGCGCGCTGGCGCACCCCATGATCACCGAACGGAGCCGCGGATTGGCGCGGGCCGCCCGCCGTACGCCCGCTCGCAGATCGGCCTCCGCCTGCGCCGTAACGGCGCAGCTGTTGAACACAGCCAGCTCGGCATCGTCAGGTGATGCGGCAATGTCGTGCCCCGCCGCGATGAGCATGCCGCGCACCGCTTCGCTGTCGGCCTGGTTGGCACGGCAGCCGAAGGTGCGAATGTAGACCCTCATGCGCTCCGCGCTGCCGTGCGAAGCGCGTCATCCGGAGCGCCACGGAGCGCCGGAAGCAGCAGGTGGAACTGGCTTCCGTACCCCTCTTCACTCTGCACCCAGATCCGCCCGTTGTGCGCCTCGACCGCCAGCTTGCAAAACGCCAGCCCCAACCCCGAGCTCCGAACTCGCGGCATCCGCGGCACCTTCACACGTTCGAACTTGTGAAAGATGACTTCGTGAAACTCGCGCGGAATTCCGGGGCCGTTGTCGGCGACAGTGAAGAGAATCCGGTCATCATCGGCGCGGCGGGCGGTCAGCGTGATTCGGACGGGTTCTGCGGTATGCGTTAGCGCGTTCTGTATGAGGTTGCCGAACACCCGTTTGATCATCGAGCGGTCGGCGAGGAAGACCGGTGCGTCATCCGCGACGTCCACCGACACGACGGCGCCCTCCTGCTCGAAGCGCAGCGACCACTCGTGCGCCACCTCGTGCAGAAACGCCGACGGTGCGATCGTGTCCAGGTCCAGGGTGACGGTGGTTTCCTCGATCCGCGCCACCTCGAGCAGGTCGCCGATGAGGGCCAGCAGGTCCTCGGCTTTGGCTTCGGCGTCTCCTAACGCGCGGCGCTGCTCCTCGGCGATCGGTCCGAAGTCGCCGTCCATGACCATCTCGAGCGCGGCGAGCACACTGGTGAGCGGCGTCTTGAGATCATGCACGATCATCTTCATCAGGTCGTCACGCACCTTCTCCAGCTCGCGCAGCTTGCGATAGGAATCCTCGAGCGCGTCCGTCGCCGCCTTCAATCGCAGCAAGCTGCGCACGCGGGCACTGAGGATCTGCCGGTTGTGCGGCTTGGTCAGGAAATCGTCGCCGCCCGCTTCGATCGCTTTCACCCTGTCGGTGGCGTCGTTGAGTGCCGTCACGAAAATGACGGGAATACTTTTCGTGCGCGGGTCGCGCTTGATGCGGCGGCAGACCTCGAATCCGGTCGCGCGGTGGTCCACGCCCAACGAGCCGGCCGGCATCGCCACGTCTAGAATGCAAAGGTCCGGGCGGGCGGCGAAGCACATCTCCACCGCCGACGGTCCATCGAGGGCGGTAACGACCCTGTAGCCTAACATCGTGAGCTGGTCGTGCAGCAGCTCCACGTTGGCCTCGACATCATCGGCGACGAGTATCAGCGGGGAGGAGGGCTCGGCGGCGACCGCGGTCGGCATGGCGCTAGAGGCGCAGCAGCACGCCGATGCCCACCACCCAGGCCCGCTCCTGCACATCGCCCGACGCCTCGCGGATCAGCCGCTGTACGGTCAAGTCGAACATGCCGCGTCCGCCGGCGAGCGGCACGCCAAGCCCCGCCGAGAGGCCGTTCTCCGACACTTCAGATCCGCTAGGCAGGCTGAACGGCAACCCGCGCCGTGAGTAGCCGATGCGGAGCGGCAGGTCGCTGCCGAACACGCGAGCGCCGCGGCCTTCCAGTCCCAACCCCGCCTCCCACGTATCGCGTACCGGCACGTTCGTGAGCGAGAGCGTTTCGAGGTTCGACCAGCCGACCCGTCCCGCCCGAGCGGCGAGGGTGATGCCAGGGATGGCGGTGACCTCCACCGACGCGCCTGCACGCGAGGGGTAGTCCGCCGTGCTGAGCGTCGTATCTCCGCTGGAGGCAGTCACTCTGCCCCCGGTGCGCAGTGAGGCGCCAAGAGCGAACGTGGGGATCGGACGCCAGCTTGCGCCGAGGCTCACTCCGGTACCCGAGTACCCAAAGCTCCGCCGCTCGAGCGCTGGTATGAACTGCGTCGAATCGGGTACGATGAGCTCGCGCTGGGTACGGCTCTCTCCGGTGAGCGCATGGCCACCGACACCGATGAGCAGCGTGGGGTGCAGTCGATAGGCAACGGCGAGCCGCACATCGTTCATTGCCCCTGACACCCGGAAGTTGGTCGTCGCCGTCGCCGTGTCAGGCGGCTGGCCAATGATCAGGTCGTTACTCGTTTCCCACGACCGGTCGAGCAAAGTGGACGAAGCGAATCCCAGCATCCACCGTTGGCCGATCGCAATGTTCGCCGCTACGACGGGAAAGCGCGAAACGGCCGACTTGTCGGCGCCAGCAGGCGATGAGACGCGCCGCCACTCCGGTGCGTACTCGAAGTACACTCCAGGACGCCCGAGCATCCCTATCGCCGCCGGATTGAGCGGTGACAATGGATCGAGATCGGCCAGGCCACCTCCCATTGCACGGGAACGGGCAGCGAGCTGCCCGGTAGGATAGCCGAATCCCTGCGTACTCAGCGTCCCCTGCCCGTGGAGGGTGGGGGCGGAGGCCAGCAGGGCGAGCGTGGCGGCGGCGATTCGTCGCATCAGGGTAGTCCAAAGCCGGCGCGCGGCACGTAGCTGATCAGAAGGTGCGGCCGCTGTCCCTGCGGCACGCTCGAATCGTTCGAGTAGAACAACGCGGTGTGCGGGGCGAGGCCTTCGTCGAGCGCCTGCAGAACGAGTGCGCGAGTGAATGTCTGATCGGGCGACTGCCGCCAGACGGCGATGGCGGTGGCGATCTGGAACTGCTGCTGTCCGCTGTCGGCGGCGGTGATGCTTATCGGCGGCATCGGAAACGACGCGATGTTGCCTAACAGCAATGCCGCCTTGCCAGGCTCCGGATCCAGCACGCTCGTCGCCTGTACCAGGCGCGGCAGCAGCAGCAGTGTATCGCCGGGATCGATCGCGCGGTTGGGCAGCTGGGTCATGATGAGCAGGGCGCGGACGATCGTGTTGCTCTCGATCAGTCCGGGCGGGATCGCGAAGCGAAGGTACGTCCGGTTTCCCGGCACACCGCCCACTGCCAGCACGCCGGGAGGAGGTAAGATGCCGTCGAGTATGACCTGATAGTCGGCGAAGCTGCTCGCCGCCGCGCCGGGAGTCGGCGCCACGTTGGAGCTTGCCACGATCGAGAGCGTCTGCGTATCCGCCGGTGCCCGGGCAAGGTAGCTCAGGATCGCCGCGCCCTGACTCTCCGCGGTGAGCATCTGGAGCTGCACCGAAGAGTCGCCGCGGACGGCGATTCCGAATCGTACACGCTGCCCGGCAATGATCCGCGGAGCCAGGAACGCCGCGGGCACGGGAATCCGCCGCGTTCCTATCAGCGAATCCTTGTGGAACTTGCGAGACGAGATGAACCGATCGGGACGAAAGAGCTGTCGCACGGCAGCGGTGTCGATCCCGGTCACGGTAGTGTCGACGTCGTACAACTCGATGGTGACCGAATCCCTGGCGATAGGCGCGGCGCCGATCACCAATATGAGATCCGCCGTGTCGATCCCGGTGATCGTCCGCTGCGCGGTATCTCCACGCGTTATGCGGTGGAGCAGCGTATCGAACCGGGCGACACCGGCCGTGACGAGCGTGTCGCCGCGCCGCGCCAGGATGATTGCAGGCTCGGTGCCGATCAACGGATACCCCGACAGCGAGCTGTCGAACACGACGGGATAGAGCACCGTGTCTCGCACTTCGAGCCCCTGCTCAGGGCAGAGCACGGGACACGCCGCACCGCCGTCGAGATCCTCGCTGCAGCCGGCAATCATCATCAGCCCCGCCGCGCATAGCGCCGCCAGGCGAAGTCCTCTCAACACGTCACTCATGCCTTCTTGGTCGAGTTCTGTACTGAATGCCCGTATCCCAGCGATCCGCTGGTGAACGGGTGGGGGAGCAGCTCCGCGATCCACCATTCGGCGCGTGCGCCGCGAATCGTCAGGCTGGTGATGCGCAAGCCGGGCGCCATTTCCTGCAGCACCTGGCGGCACATTCCACATGGAGGCGCCGGCGCCTCCGCCTCCGTGATCACTACGAGTTCCTCCAGGTCACGGACCCCCTGCACCACCGCCGCGGCCACCGCGGCCCGCTCGGCGCAGATTCCGGCCGGAAACGCGGAGTTCTCCACGTTGCATCCACTCACCACACGGCCATCGGCAGCGCGCAGGGCGGCTCCCACCCGGAAGTGCGAGTACGGAGCGTAAGCCCGTTCCATGGCTGATCGGGCGGCTTCTTCGATCGTCGCCTCCGCGCTCGGCGCCTTCACGAGCCGAGCAGCGGCTGCAGAAATGACCGTCCCGCCCCGCGAAAGTCTGACTTCAGCCACTCCGCAGCCGTCGCCCCCAGATCGGCGAACGTGTCCCGCTCGCCCAGGGCGCGCGGACACACGTTGCCGCCATACACGAGCAGCGGAACGCGCTCGCGCGAATGGTCGGTCGAAGGCGTGGTGGGATCGTTGCCGTGGTCGGCGGTCAGGAAAAGCAGGTCGTCCTCATGCAGATGAGACAGAAGCGCTGGAAGTGCCGCATCGAAGGCGCGCAGCTCTTCGTAGAACCCCGCAGTGTCGTTCCGGTGCCCCCACCGCTGGTCGAAATCTACAAGGTTGGCGAACAGCAACCCACCATCCATGTCGCCGAGGGCGCGATGGATGGCCGCGAGCCCCTCGGCGTTGCTCCCGGTGTGCTCGGCGGTGATGCCCCGCCCCGCGAACAGGTCATCGACCTTTCCAACGCCGCGGCGCGGGATTCCGTCCGATGCCAAGGCATCGAGCAGCGTCTCCGCCGGCGGCGGGAGCGAGAAGTCGCGGCGATTGGCCGTTCGCTCATACTTGCCGGCCTCGCCGGTAAACGGCCGCGCGATCACACGTGAGACATCGTGGGGCGCCACCAGCAGTGAACGAGCGGATTCACAGGCCACGTAGAGCTCCTCGAGCGGCACTACCGCTTCGTGCGCGGCAATCTGGAATACCGAGTCGGCCGAGGTATACACGATCCACGCTCCGGTGCGCTCGTGTGCGGGGCCGAACCGAGCGATCATCTCGGTGCCGCTCCCCGCCGCATTTCCAAGAACGGCCCGCCCTGTGCGCTGCTCGAAGTCGTCTATTATGTCCGGGGGAAAGCCGTACGGGTACACGGGGAACGGGCGCTCGAGCACCACGCCCGCCAACTCCCAATGTCCGGTGGTACTGTCTTTTCCGGCGGAGCGCGGCCGCATGGTGCCATACGCCGCGTTCGGCGCCACCGCCGGGGCGACCCCGGCGATCAGCGTCGCATTGCCGAGTCCGAGCGCCTGCAGCGCGGGGAGGGTGATGCCGCCCAGGGCCCGCCCAATGTTGCCGAGTGTATCACTGCCGGCATCGCCGTACTCGTCGGCGTCAGGCGCCGCGCCGGCCCCGACACCGTCGAGCACAATGATGATGGCGCGCCTCACGAGTCGTCCGAAAGGTAGATCCGCGTGAGGCGCGCGCGGAGTCCGGTCAGCAACTCGTACGGCGACATCATTTCAGCGTCCCATGCCACGCGCTCGACCGACAGCTCGTGTGTACCATCGCGGCCGATCAGCGTCGCCACATCGCCGACGGCGCACGGCACGTTGGTCACGTCGAGCATGGTCATGTCCATCGTGACGATTCCGGCAACCGGTACCGGATTTCCGTGCAGGAGCGCCGTCCCGCGGTTGGACAGCGCGCGGCGATATCCGTCAGCATACCCTAACGGGAGTGTGGCGATCCGGCGATCTCCCACCGCCCGGTACGCGGCACCGTAGCTGACCGTCTCGCCGTCGCGGAGCGTGCGCAGCTCCGCGATGCGCGCGCGTACGTGCACTACCGCGCCGGGGGTCCATTGCACGTGCTCACCGGTGCTCACACCGTACAGCGCCACGCCGGGCCTGACGAGATCCCAGTCGCTGGCCCAACGGCGCTGCAAGGCCGCCGAGTTCTCGGTGTGCAGAAGGAGAGGGCGGCGTGGCAGCGTTTCGACCGCCTCACGAAAGCGGCGCTCCTGCTCGGACGCCGATCCATCGTTGCGGTCCGCCGAGTGGAAGTGGGTGAACGCGCCTTCCGGGGGGGCGCTGTCTGCCAGTTCGCGCACCTGCCCCACCTCGTGCCACGGTATGCCCGCCCGGCTCATGCCGGTATCGATGGACAGGTGCCAGGCCCCGCCCCCGCCGGCTATCCACGACTCGATTGCGCGCGGATCACCGAGCGACGGCGTGAGTGTCGCCGCCCGGGCGCGCGCGAACTCGCCAGGCAGCAACGGCGTGCAGATCAAGAGCGGACGGGCGATCCCGGCCGCGCGCAGCTCCTCGCCCTCGGCGACGGTAGCGAGCCCGTAACCCCACGGCTCGAGCGGCTCGAGTGCGCGCGCGACCGCGCCGGCGCCCAGGCCATACGCGTCCGCCTTGATCATGGGGAGGATGGGTACGCCGGCGCGTCGTGCGATCGCTGCTGCATTCTGTCGCAACGCGCCCAGATCGACTTCGACCCAGGCGCGTTCGAGCGCGGTGCGCGATTGACGTGTCATCGTGAGGTCGGGTAGTATACCGGCCCCGGGAGGGCTATGCAACGGAAGCAGTCGCTACTCGATGCACTGGCGATCATGCGCGACCTGCGGCAGCGATGCGAGTGGGATGCCGCCCAGACGCATGCGTCGCTGCGTCCATATCTCATCGAGGAAGCCTGCGAGCTGGACGACGCCCTGCGCGCCGGCGATGCAGATGCGATGCGCGAGGAGCTCGGCGACGTACTGCTCCAGGTGCTCTTTCACGCTGTGATCGCCGAGGAGCAAGGCACCTTCGACATCGACGATGTGGCTGGGTCGCTCGTGTCGAAGATGGAGCGCCGCCACCCGCACTTGTTCGGGAGCGGCGAGCGCGAGTCGTGGGAAAAGATGAAGGCGCGGCATCGCGAACGGCTCGGCGAAGGGTTGCCGATGGCACTGCCCGCACTCCATCGCGCTCACCGGCTTCAGGATCGCGCCGCCGGTGTGGGATTCGATTGGCCTGACACATCGGGTCCGCTAGAGAAGGTCGCCGAAGAGCTGGCGGAAGTGCGGGAGGAGCTCGCCGCAAACCCCGTTCGGGGCGAGGCAAGCGACGTTCCGACACATGATTCCTCACACACCGCCCTCGAAGGGGAGCTCGGCGACCTGCTGTTCGCCGTGGTCAATCTCTGTCGCAAGGCGGGAGTGCACGCCGCCCTCGCTCTCGATGCGGCGAACGCCAAGTTCGAGCAGCGCTTTGATGACATGTCACGCCTGGCAGCGGAACGGGGAATGACGTTAGGCGAAGCGAGTCTCGAGGAGATGGATGCGGTGTGGGAGGAGGTGAAGAAAGGCGGGCCGAGCGACGCGCGACGCGGAACGCGGGAGGAATGACGGAGCACTTTTTCCCGCATCGCGCGTCGCGCATCGCTCATCCCGCACTCACGGCCTCAACCGGTTCATCAATCTCGGAAAGGCAATCACTTCCCGCAGGTGTGGCACCCCGCAGATCCAGCCAACCGTGCGCTCGAGCCCAAGGCCGAAGCCCGCGTGCGGGAACGTGCCGTACTTTCGAAGATCGAGATACCAGCCGTAGGCATCCATCGGGAGCCCTTCCTCTTCGATACGCCGCTTCAGTTTGTCGTAGTCGTCCTCGCGCTGGCTTCCCCCGATGATCTCGCCGTAGCCTTCCGGCGCCAGACAGTCGTTGCAGAGCACCGTCCGCGGATCGTCGGGATTCTCCTTCATGTAGAAGGCCTTGGCTTCCTTCGGGTAGTTGAAGATGAAGATGGGCCGGTCGTGGTCCTCCACCAGTAGCGCCTCATCCTCGGCGCCCAGATCTTCGCCCCATGTCACCGGGCGCCCCTTTCCCTGGAGCACTGCGACGGCATCGGTGTAGTTCAGGCGTGGAAAGGGAGCGTGCACCAGTTCGAGCGCCGCTGTGTCCCGCTCCAGTTCGCGTAACTCATCGGCGCAACGTTCGAGCGCGCGCTCGACCAGGTAGGAGACGAATTCCTCCTGGAGGCGCATGTTGTCGTCGGAGTCATTCCATGCCACTTCGGGCTCGATCATCCAGAACTCCGTGAGGTGGCGGCGGGTCTTGGACTTCTCGGCGCGAAAGGTTGGGCCGAACGTGTAGATCTTGCCGAAGGCTGCGGCGGCCGCTTCGCCGTACAGCTGGCCGGTCTGCGCCAGAAAGGCGTTTCCTTCATCGAAATACTCAGTGGCGAATAGCCCCGAGCGCTCGCCAATGGCCGCCGTAAGTATCGGAGTGTCCACGCGGAGGAAGCCTCGCGCGTAGTAGAAATCATGGATGGCTTGCTCGATCTCGTTTCGAACGCGGGCAATCGCCACCTGGCGCCGGCTGCGCAGCCAGAGGTGGCGGTTATCGAGAAGAAAATCGATTCCGTGCTCTTTCGGCTGAATGGGATAGTCCAGGGGGCTCAGACCGACGATCTCCAAGACCTGTACGGCCATCTCGAATCCACCGGGGGCGCGAGCGTCCTCGCGAACGTCGCCGGTGATTACAATCGATGATTCAATGGTAAGCTGCGCGAATCGCTCCCAGACTTCGGGCGCGACGGCGTTTTTGACCAACACCGATTGCAGCACGCCACTACCATCCCGTAGGACCACGAAGGCAACTTTGCCAGACGAGCGAACGTGCGTGACCCACCCCCGTACGCTGACCACTTCGCCGGCGAAGTTACGCAGATCTCCAATGCACACGAACCGCGATGTCATTGTCCTGGAATAGAGAGGCTACCGAGTACCGCCGGCGCTGGTGGCGGGGGAGCGGCATCGTACTGATGGCCGCGATCGGTGTCAACGGTGGATGCGTCCGGCGGCATGCGGTACCGCCTGACGCCTTGGGTGAAGTACGCACGTATCTGGGGACGGCGTCGCGCGCTCCCGCACTCGACGGAGAGGTTCGGGACGATCCGGAACTGGAATGGGAAGCCAGTTTGGGGCGTGGCACGCTGGGCGTTCCCGCCATGGGCCCAGGCGCGGCGGCGGTGACGACCATTGATCGGTGGCTGTACGCCTTCGACCCGCGTACCGGCGGCATCTACTGGCGGACCCGCGGAGAGACTCCCTACGGGGTGGGCCCGGTGGTGGACCGCGATCACATTTACGTTGGTTCCGAAGGACGTGACGGTATGGTCGCTGCCTACGAGCTCCGAAAGGGCAAGCGAGTGTGGCGCCGTCGCATCGGTGATGTTGCAGCTCCGCTCACTCTCGGAGACTCGCTTCTGTTTGGCTCCACGCATGCACTGGGATACACGTTTGCACTACGTACCGATGACGGCGAGATCGCCTGGCGCGAGCGGACGGGCGGATCCGTGTCCGGACCGCTACTCATTGGATCGTACGTGGCGATCGTATCACTCACCGACTCGTTATTCGTCCTGGACGCCGCGTCAGGCGAAATAGTGACCCGTGTGGCGCTGGGAACGTCAACCGCGGCACCCCTCGCTCGCGCTGACGACTCGACGGTGGTGATGACCACACCGGCCGGATCGGTGATCGGAATCACGATCCCTTCCGGTCGCATAGCCTGGCGACATGAAACGCGGCAGCCGATCTTGGGCACTGCGGTCGTGGCGCTAGATACGGTCTTCGCGCTGACGAGCCGTTGTACTCTCTGGACGATCCCGATCTTCAATCTCGGCACCGCAACTTCCAGGGCGCTCGGCTGCAATTCGGTGGCGCCTCCAGTGCTCACGCGCAACGGCGTGCTCGTTGCAACGACTGGCGGCGATATCGTGATGTTCGACCGTTCATCCGGCCAGCGCCGCTGGGAACGTCGCATCGGTGGCGAGCTTCGAGAGGCTCCGGTCATAGTGGACGGTCGCGTGTTGGTCGCCCCAACCCTTGGTCCTGTAGTGAGTTACCGATGAGACTGCGCATCCGTGCCGCGACCTTGCTCGTGGCGCTCTGCGCCGCCGTAACCGCCGAGGCCCAGGTGCAGGTGACGCCTCCGCGGACTCACGACGGCTGGTCGTCTGTGCGCGTCGCCAAGTGGGCACTGCTTGGCGCCGCGGTTGGGTTCGGCAGCTACGCCCTGGTGCAGAGTTCTCGGGCCGGCGATCAATTCGCCCAGCTCCAGCAGCTGTGCCAAACCACTCCGGCGGCCTGCCAGCTCCAGAATGGGCGCTACGCAGACCCGTCCGCGGAGGCGCTGTTCCAGGGAGCGCGAGCGGCCGACCGGCTGGCCCGGGTGGGAATCATTGGCGGCCAGGTTACTCTCTTGGGCAGCGTGGGGCTGTTCGTATACGACCTCCGCAACGGACGCGGCCCGAACGACATTCCGTATCCTCCCTCGCGCGCACTGTTGGGGCTCGGCGTTCGGGTAGCGTACTGACGTGACGATTCGCGCCCGGCTGGCACTCGGCCTCTTCGCGATCGCGCTGGTCATGCTGGCGCCGCTGGCGTACACCGTGTGGTCCCTGCGGCAGTTCTCCGACGAGACCCGCCGGCTGAGCGAGGGGGTCTTCGGCGCGTCGCTGCTGGTGAGCCGCCTTCGCAGCGACCTGGACGAAGTCCGTCGCGTGGAGCAGGTGTTGAACGCGACGAGAACCGACGCCGCCGCAGATTCCATACGAGCCAAGGTTCAGCAGCTTGCCGCACGCTCCGACACGCTACGTGGATTCGCGCTCGATTCGGCCGCGCGCGAACTGAATGCGCTGGCTGTACTCATCGACTCCAATGTGCCCAAGTACACGCGACTGCTCCAGCAGGACAGCGTTGGGGCAGCAGACTCGCTCTCCGAGGCGGCAATCATAGGGGGCGTCCAGCAAGCCGAGCACGTCATCCGTAGATCGGAGCAGTTGCTCAGGGGACGGATGACTGAAGGTGTGCGGGCCGCGCAGCAACGTGCCCAGACTGCCCAGAGCGGGTCCGCCGGGGCGTTCGCGCTGGCCGGCCTGTTGGTGCTTGGCATCTCGGTCCTCACCTGGCGCACGATCGCCAATCCCATACGAGATCTCGAGGATGGGATGGCGGCGGTAGCGGGCGGAAATTTCATATATCGCCTCCGTGTGTCTCCAAGGCGGGATGATGAGTTTGGCCGCCTGGCGGTGAGCTTCCGATCAATGGCCGACCAGCTGCTCGCCCTCGACCGACTGAAGGCCGAATTCGTCTCGATCGCGTCACACGAGCTCAAGACTCCCATAAACGTGGTGTTGGGATACCTGCAACTCCTGCAGGAAGACGTGTATGGCCCGATCACCTCCCGACAGCGCGAAATATTGAGCACCTTGGAAGCCCAGACGCGCTCGTTAGCGCGACTCGTGCACCAGCTGTTGGACATGAGCCGCTTCGAAGCGGGCGGCGGCAAGCTCGACATCCGTGCGGTGAATCTGTCCCGTTTCCTCGGAGATCTCGAGCAGTCGTTCCGTGTTCTGGCGATCCAGCGTGGGATCGCCTTCGAGATCGAGCGCACCGGCGTACTTCCTAACGAGGTCTTCTGGGATCCCGATCGCGTGAACGAGGTGCTGGGCAATCTGCTGTCGAATGCGTTCAAGTTCACCGATCGCGGCGGTACGGTGACGCTGCGCATAGAAGGTGTAAACGGAGTGGTGACGCTGGAAGTCCGCGACACGGGTGCCGGTATTCCGCCGCAGCAGCTTCCGCACATCTTCGAGAAGTTCTATCAGGCGAGCAATCAGGAATCCGCCTCCCAGATCGGGACCGGATTGGGGCTGGCGATCGCCAAGCAGATCGTCGTGGCGCACGCGGGGGAAGTGGCGGTCGACAGTACCGTCGGCGTCGGGACTACGTTCTACATCCTGCTGCCCGTGCGTGGAGGCACGCGGATCTCGCTCCCGACCGACGCGTGGTCCGCCGGAACGACGGCATGAGGCGACTACTCCTCGTAGGCGCGATACTGATCCTGGCCGCTTGCATGCGGCCAGGCTTGCGCACGAACGGCCCAGCCGGTGATGAATGGACGGAATCGATCACCGAAGCGAGCGTCGCCGCGCATCAGGGTCGGTACAGAGCGGCGGATTCGCTGCTCGCCCACTTCATGAGCGAGCACTGGGGGAGCTGGGAGGCACGTGAGGCGGCTTACTGGCGGGCCGTCTACATGCTCGACCCGCTGAATCCCGACGCGGCACCGCGCAACGCGCTTCCCTTGCTGGAGCTGTATCTGGCCGACTCCTCGGTGGTGACGCATTCACAGGCCGCGCGTGCCCTGCGGGCACTCGCCGGCCGTCAGGATTCGCTGCGATTGGCACTTCTCGAGGCCACATCAATGCCCGATACCCTCGAAGCTCCCTCCGAGCCAGCCGCCACGCCGTCGCCCCGCGAGGGAGAGCTGGCTCGCGAGGTTGCACGGCTCAAGGAACAGCTCGATCAGACGACTGCGGAATTGGAACGCATCAAGCGGAGGTTGACGACGCCGCCGTAGCTCACCCGACCCGGAAAAGCTCCAGCGCCCTCGCATAACGCTCGGTGAGAATTCGGCGCAGCGGAGTGTGCTCGGCGCGCGACAGGGTGGGGTCGTCGGTGAGAACGGCGCTGGCGGCGTCGCGGGCGGTGAGGGCGAGCTCCTCGTCCCGCATCGGATCGGCGAACCGGAACATCGGCACTCCGTGTTGCCGTTCGCCGAACAGGTCGCCCATGCCGCGCAACCGCAGGTCCGCGCGGGCGATCGCGAAACCGTCTTCGGTATCGGCGAACAGCTGCAACCGCTCCACGACATCCGGGCTCACATCGCCTAACAAAATGCAGTACGAGGCTTCCGCCCCGCGGCCCACCCGCCCGCGCAGCTGGTGCAGCTGGGACAGGCCGAACCGCTCCGGATGCTCGATCAACATGACGGTGGCGTTCGCCACATCGATGCCTACCTCTATGACGGTGGTGGCGACCAGGACATCGATCTCGCCATCGCGGAAAGCGCGCATTGTCGCGTCGCGCTCGGCGGAGGGGGTGCGCCCGTGCATGAGCGCCACCCTCCGGTCGGCGAAAGCGCCCACCGCCAGCGTTTCGTACATCGTCGTCGCCGCTCTCAGGTCGACCTTCTCCGATTCCTCGATGACCGGGTAGACGACGTACGCCTGACGACCGGCGTCGAGCTCGTTGTTGATGAACTTCAGAACCCGCTCCCGCACCTTCTCCGGGCGTAGACGGGTGGTCACCGGCTGCCGGCCCGGCGGCCGCTCATCGAGCATGCTGAGATCCAGGTCGCCGTAGAGCGTGAGTGCCAGAGAGCGCGGGATCGGCGTCGCGCTGAGCAGCAGCACGTCGGGACGCTCGCCCTTGGTTCCTAACGCCGCCCGCTGTTCGACGCCGAAGCGATGCTGCTCATCGACGATCGCCAGTCCCAGATTCGCGAATCGCGTGCGTTCCTGCACCAGGGCATGGGTGCCAATGGCGAGCACGGGCTCGGTGCTCTCGAGGCGCGACGCCGCCTCTCGCCGGGCACGTGCGGAACGGCCGCCGGTCACCAACTGCGGAATGACGCCCAGCGGCGCAAGGAGCCGCTCGGTGGTGCGCATGTGCTGCTCGGCCAACAGCTCCGTGGGTGCCATGAGCGCGACTTGAAAGTCGTTCTCGATGGCGAGCAGCGCGGCGAACAGCGCCACTATCGTCTTTCCACTCCCCACATCTCCCTGGAGGAGCCTGTGCATGCGCCGCGGACTGCACATGTCAGCGACGATTTCGCGAATGGCGCGCGTCTGGGCGCCGGTGAGCGTGAACGACAGCTCGCCTTTCAGAGTCGAGGTGAGAGTTCGCCGGTTGGTGAAGGTGATTCCCGAGCGCCGCTCCCGGGCGAGTTCACGAGCTCGATGCTGGAGCAGGTGGACGAAGAACAGTTCCTCGAACGCAAGCCGGGAGCGGCCTTGCATCGCCTCGCCAAGCGAGGCAGGCCGATGCACCATCCGAAGCGCTTCGGGCAGTTGGGGAACACCGGCGCGCGCGAGCACAGCGGCCGGCAGGTGCTCGGTCACGTGCGGCAGCAACGAATCGAGGTTGGACTCGATGAGCGCGCGGATCTGCTTGACCGAGATCCCTTCGGTCGCTGGATAAATTGCGAGGACGCGGCCGCTCGGCGGCTGGTCTTCTTCCGGACCGAGGTTCACGAACTCGCGCGGTACCAACTGCCGGCCGTGAAAGAAACGAACGGGGCCGGTGGCGAGCAGCACATCACCCTTGCGAATGACCCTCTCGAGAAAGGGCTGCCCGGGCCATGCCACCTCGAGCAGCCCTGACGAGTCCTTTATCACCGCCTGGAAAATGCGCAGCCCCTTGCGCGTTGGCAGCACGCCGGTGGATACGACTGTTCCGATGACCGTCCCGTCCTGCCCCGCCTCCAGCGACGCCACCTTTGAGACCGTGGTCGCGTCTTCGTAGCGGTGCGGCACGTGGTAAAGCAGATCGCCCGCGAGTACGATCCGCAGCCGTCTGAGCACATCCGCACGCCGCGGCCCGACACCTTTCAGAAAGGTGATCGGAGTGACGAGGTCGATGGGCATCGCGGGGGTCGGGGGTCGGGGATTGAGGGATCAATGCCAAGTGCGACGTGCGAAGTGCGAAATGCGAAATGCGAAATGCGACAGTGGTAGGACTGGGATTAGTGCCCGGGGGGGGGGGGG
>DATKDD010000223.1:0-6367 GCA_035512875.1 Gemmatimonadaceae bacterium
CCATAGATCGGGCGACCCGCATCGGACCGGAACATCGGCCGGTCCTTCTTCACTGATTCACTCTCCAGGGAGTCGGGGAAATCTTCCTCCGCCCCCGGACCGCCGACCTGGACCCCAGCCGACTCCGGCTTGCGGTCCTTCTGAATCGAGCGGCCGCTAGGCGTGAACCACTTTGCGGTCGTCAACTTGAGCGAGTAACCGCCCTCCAGTGGGAACACCGACTGCACGAGCCCCTTGCCGAAACTGGTGGTGCCAACGATGAGGGCGCGATCGTGATCCTGCAGGGACCCCGACACGATCTCCGACGCCGAAGCCGAATATCCGTTCAGGAGCACGACCATGGGCAGATCCGTGATGCGGAACCGCTGCTGCGCCACGAAGCGCTGCTCCTTTCCATGTCGCGCCCGCACCGCCGCAATCTCCTGCCCTTCGTGGAGGAACAGATCGCTTACGGAGAGCGCCTGGTCCAGGATGCCACCAGGATTATTGCGCAAGTCGAGAACAAAGGACTGCGCTCCTTCCTTGCGGAGCCGCTCGACCGCCTGTGTCAACTCTTCGGAGGCAGTCTCATTGAACGTCTGCAGCGGCACGTAGCCGACGCCGCCATCGAGCAGAAGCGCGTACGGCACCGCCGGCACGTGAATCAGGGCGCGCGTAAAGCGGTGCTCGATGGGCTGAGGAACGCCGGGACGAGAGAATCGCGCCCCGATCTTCGTACCGGGCGGACCGGTCAGCGCTTCGGAAACTTCGCTCGTGCTCCAGCCGCGAGTCGAAGCTGTGTCGACGCCAATGATCCGGTCGCCCTCGACGACTCCCGCCCGTTCAGCGGGGGTGTTCGGAAAGACGCGCACAACGACGATGTTGTCCTGCTGCTGCTCGATCTGCATGCCGATCCCGCCATAGCGTCCGGTGGACGACGAGGAGAATCGCTCGGATTGCTTTGGAGTGAACAGCTCGGAGTACGGATCCTCGAGTTGCGACACCAGCCCGCGCGCGGCCTTTTCGAAGAGTGCCGATGTGTCGACGGTATCGACAAAACGTTCAGATACCAGCGAGAGCACCTGGTCGAACAGCCGCGCGTTCTCGGCTGTACGGCGATCCTGAAGAACGAAGCCGCCAGCGAATAGTGGCAGGGCAACTGCTGCGGCCAACGCGATGCGTCTGAAGTTAGGCATGTGGCGCTCAGAAAAGGGGCTGCACGAATTGTTGCGTCCACGTTGGCTCCCTTGCACACCGCGCGCGAGGTGTGTCGCGCGGAAGACTGGAAGCCGCCGTGCCATTCCTATTGCATACGCGCGCGTGGCGCGCTGTGTTCCTCAGCGAAATCCGGTATCGTGGCCTCCTCCGGCGCCCCCGATGCCCCCGGCACCCCCGGCACCCCCAGTGCCTCCGGCTTCCCCGAACGACCCGCCGGGACTTGCCGAGCTCGCGGAGCTGCCGTCACCCTGAGAATTTTCCAGTAGTGACTTCCATGAAACTTCCTGCCCCTTTCGGAATCCCTTCTGTGTGATCTTGAGCCCCTCAGGTGAAATAGCCACCGTGAAAGGCTGCCCGTCAATGTCTATCTCCCTCTTGACGGTTTTCTCGAGCTTGGTCGGCATTCGCTCACCTCCTGGAAGTTATCTGTGAGTTCGTCGCAAGAACCGCGCTGATCCTTCCGTTTCGCTATCGAACTCTATGCCACGGTTCGTGACCGGGACGCAAGGACGTAGTCCACAACCCAGTTTCGCGCCTGCTGCCTGAGCTGTACGTCGCGCAGCAATCCGGCCCCGATCAGCATCTCGTGGGCAGGCTGCAAGACCCGCTGCAGGTGCGACGGATAACGCTGAGCCAATGGTAACTGCTCTGCGAGTTCTTCGAGTCCGACCCGCCAGGTAACGCTTCCCTCCGCTCGCGCAACTTCGAGCAGTCGGTACAGCCTGCGCGCCACGGGCGACGTGAGCGTTCCATAGAGTGGCGCCGACAGCATGATGGCGTGCCCGGCGAGAACGTTCGCACGCGCCGCCGCGGAGAGGGTGACCTGGGCGACACCGGGCTCGGCCGCATTAAGCGCCGGAAACAGCTGAAGCTGGTCACGTTCCGCCCGCCTTCGTCGATCGATGGAAATCGATGACAGTATCGAAAGATGACCGTCCACGAACTGGCCGGCCGACGCGTCGAAGTATGCTCCTGCACTTTCGAGCCGGGTGTGCCGCAGGCGGGCGAGCGAGGTCCGGAGCTGCTCATAGGTGCGTCCGTCCACGCGGCGACCCATGGAGCGGAGAAAGGCGTGCAACGTGAAGCGCAACACGCCGTCCGGCGGGCAGCCAGACTCTGTAAATCGGTGCCAGAGTTCGACATACACATCCTGGTCGAACGTGCCCGGTAATCTGTCGCCGGGGTTGGGTATTACGCGCCACCGGCGCCCTTTGGCTGGAGCGAAGGTGATGCAAGCATCCTCGGACGCCGAATCGCTCAACCGGAATACCGGCAGCGTCTCCAGCGCGCGGTCCAGGAGAATAGTTCGAGCCGGTGGCCTCCGTCGCGCCGCGAGCACCATTGGGCAATAGTGGCGCCCGCAGGGAGAGGCAGCAAGGAGGCATGGATGATTAAGCTCCGATACCTTTACCACGCGCGTGACCGCGTGCTACACTCTCGAACCTCCACCTTTCGACCGGCCCGGCTCCCTGTACATGTCGTCAATCCCACGGTTAGTGGCTGCATTGCTCGTGCTCGGCGGACTCTGCTTTGTGGGAGCGCGTGGGGTGGCTGGGTTGCCAGGTTGGGGATCACTGCTGGAGCCGGTCGGAGGCGTGTGGGCAGTGGCCAACCAGGCCGAGCTTCCGGACTCGGCAGCGGCGTCAGTTCCCGGCCTTCGTGAGCAAGTCACGGTCATATACGATGATCGCGCGGTGCCACACATCTTTGCCGCGAGCGAAGCCGACGCCTATCGAGCGCTCGGATACGTGGTCGCCCGCGACCGGTTGTTTCAGCTCGAGCTGCAAACGCGAGCGGCGGCTGGCACGCTCACCGAGCTACTCGGCCCGCTTGCGCTCGCCGCCGATCGGGAAACGCGCGAGCTCGGGCTTCCGGATGCTGCCGCTCGCAAGTGGGCCGCGCTGGACGCCGAGTCGGAGGCGTACAGCATCGTTGCCGCCTACGCCGACGGGGTGAACGCCTATCGGGAGAGTCTCTCGACGGACGAGTACCCGATCGAGTATCGCATTCAGGGCGCGGCGCCTTTGAGGTGGGAGCCGATCAACTCGGTGCACCTGTTCAACCGCATGGGCTACATACTGGCACTCAGCAGCATCGAGCTGCGAAGAGCGCGTGCCGCAGCCCGCGTCGGCGCGGCGGCGGCCGCGGCACTGTATCCATCCGAGAGTCCGATTCAGGAGCCGATCCAGCCTAACAGTTCATCCGCTCCTCGAATCTCGCTTCCGCCATTGCCGCCACCCGGGGCACCGGAGTACTCCGCGCGGCTTTCCGCCTCGGCGCTGCCCCGGTTCACACGCACTTTTTCGGGCATCGCTACCGAGCCGCCCGGTGATGCGTTAGGCAGCAACAACTGGGCGGTGGCGCCGAGCCGCACAGCCGCCGGCCATGCGCTGCTCGCCGGCGATCCGCACCTCGAGCTCTCACTGCCATCCATCTGGTACGAGGCACACATCGTCGTGCCGGGACGGCTGGATGTCTACGGCGTCACGATTCCCGGCGCACCGGCAATCGTCATCGGCTTCAACCGTGACCTGGCGTGGACGTTCACCAACACGGAAGCGGATGTTCTGGACTACTGGGTGGAGACGGTGAACGAACCGGCGTCGCCCACCGACTATCGCGTGGATGGCGAGTCGCGGCCGCTGACGTTGCGGATCGAGTCCTACCGTGGCAGAAACGGCGAGCTGCTGGCAACCGACACACTACGGGCGACGCACCGCGGTCCAATGCGTCGCATCGACGGCCAATGGCTCTCGATGCGATGGACGGTGCTCGAGCCGGTCGTCGAAGTCGAGCGGTTCATCGCGGCGGCGCGAACGTGGACGGTCGGCGGCTGGATGGATGCGATGGCTGCCTACCGAGCGCCTGCGCAGAACATGCTGGTCGCCGACCGTTCCGGCAGCATTGGCATTCGATCGACGGGCTGGTTTCCGCTGCGCGCCGACAATGGCAGCGGCGCCGAGCTGCACGATGGCACCAGCTCGTTGTCGGACTGGACAGGATACTGGCGGACCGATGCCTATCCACAGGCGGTAAACCCGCCGCATGGGTTCCTCGCCTCGGCCAATCAACAGCCGATCGATCCAGCGGCGAACAACCGGTACCTCGGTGCCGATTGGTACGCTCCGTGGCGGGCGATGCGCATCAATGCACTCCTGCGCGCCGACTCGGCGGTAACGCCTGGTGACATGGCTCGCTTCCAGACGGACCCGGGCAGTCCGCGAGCGGATGCGTTCGTGCCGTTGCTGCTGGAAAGCGTCGCCGAAAGCGCCAGCGATTCAGTCAGGCGGGCGGCCACGCTACTAGCGGAATGGCCGCGTACGTACCTGGTGGACGATGAACGCGCGATTCTGTTCGAGTACATCATGCAGGAACTGGCGCGGCGCACGTGGGACGAACTGACCGATGACGGCGAGAGCGCTCCGCGGGCCGGGATGCCTGGGGATCTTGCGTTGCTCAGGGTACTACGCGATTCGGCCAGTCCCTGGTGGGATCGTCGCGACACGCCCGAGGTAGAGGGGCGCGCCGAGATCGTGTCCGCCAGCCTGACGGCAGCACTTGCGCGCGCTCTGCGCGAGCATGGCGAGCCCGAGGCCGGCGGATGGAGCTGGAGCGGAATACGAAATGCCAACATTGGGCACCTGCTTCAGATACCTGCGTGGTCCGCGCGCGCGGTGCCGGTGCAAGGGGGCCCTTCCACTCTCAGCCCGTTGTCGGGGTCTGGGGGCTTTGGGCCGAGTTGGCGAATGGTGGTCGAGCTCGGTCCGCAGGTGAGGGCATGGGGCATATACCCCGGCGGTCAGTCAGGCAACCCGGCGAGCAGCAGGTACCATGACAGGATTCCGCGGTGGAGTGCCGGCACGCTCGATACGCTTCGCACTCCGCTGGCACCGGAGGCTCTCGCTCCGGCGAACGTGCTGTCCCGTTTGACGCTCACTCCGGGGTCGCCATGAGCTCGCCGCTTCGAGTCGCACTGCTTGCGGCGGTACTCGCCTTTGCCACATGGGCAGTCGGATGGACCGGGGTGCCGCTGATTGCCTTTCTGTGGGGGGCATGGCGGCGGGAGGAGCGTCGAGCGCCATTCGAAGCGGGTATCGCTGGGTCGTCGGCTTGGGCGTGCCTGCTGCTTTTCGCCGCGATTCGCGCTCCCGTGCTGGCTGTAGCCGAGCGCATGGGCGGCCTGGCCGGAGTGCCGGGAATTGTGATCGTGCTCGTCATGCTGGCGTTTGCCTTTGGGCTGGCGTGGAGCGCCGCGGAGGTGGCGCGCGGTCTGATGCTACTCGCTGTGCGTCAGCGGACGGCAGACTAGGGGCGAGCCGCGTCGAAGCGATCAGGCGCGGGGCGGCGCGAATCATTGCCCTCGAGGAACCCCCGCGAACAGGGATTGCGTGCGCGCACGCTCCGGCCACCATCATTCCTCCGCCGCGCGTTGCCTTAGCCCGCCGGCCCGGACATCCTTCCCGTCATGCCGCGACCGGACCTGCTCGAAACCTTTCCAAATCCCTATCCGGATCGTCCGTACGAGGTCCGAATGGAATGTGCCGAGTTCACCTCGCTCTGTCCGGCCGGGGGGATCGAGAGCGATGCCGCGGAGCTGGCGTTGTTGCAAGGCGGCGCGCCTGACTTCGGCACGATTCGCATCACGTATGTGCCGGCGGCACGCTGCCTGGAGCTCAAGAGCCTCAAGCTCTACCTGTGGAGCTTTCGCAACGACGGCATTTTCTACGAGCGCGCGACCAACCGGATTCTCGACGATCTCGTAGCGGCGACGTCGCCGCGGTTCATGGAAGTGGTCGGCGACTTCAACGTGCGCGGCGGCATCAAGTCGGTCATCTCGGCGATCCACGGATCGAGATAGGCGTAATGAAGTCAGCCGGGCTTCGGGCGGGGCGTGCGCCTGCCGGGACTCGTTTAGCCTCGACCTGCGTTCTACCTAACGACGAAGCAGATCGCCCAGGCGGGACAGGCCGCGCGCATCGCGCGGCGCGGGCATACCTAACCATTCACTGATCGTCGGCGCGGCATCGATCGTTCGCGCCGGTGAGCTCCGGCCCGGCGCCACCGCCGCTCCGTAGGCGCAGAGCACCGTGTGCATGTCCGGTGACGTGGAGAGGAACCCGTGACCCGCGTCGAGCGAGGCCGCTTCCGCTACCGCTCCGGTAGCGGCGCG
>DATKDD010000224.1:0-3616 GCA_035512875.1 Gemmatimonadaceae bacterium
CGCAAGCGCGGCCGACTGGTTCTCGTAGGCGTTACGGGACTGGCGCTCAAGCGCGACGACTTCTACCGCAAGGAGCTGAGCTTTCAGGTGTCGTGCAGCTACGGCCCCGGACGCTACGATCCGCAGCACGAGGACAAGGGAATCGACTACCCGTCCGCCTACGTGCGTTGGACCGAGGCGCGCAACTTTTCGGCGGTGCTCGACCTCATGGCCGACGGGCGGCTCGACCCGCTCGAGCTGGTGAGCCACCGCTTTTCGATTAGTGAGGCGCCTGCCGCCTACGACGTGATAGCCGGCGGCGGCAAGAGCCTGGCCGTGGTGCTCACCTATCCCGAGAAGCACGGTCCGCCCGCCGTCGCGGCGCGCACGGTCACACTCCGCGCCGGCGCAGCCGAGGCAGGGCGGGGAACGGTTGGGGTGATCGGGGCGGGGAACTTTGCCTCGCGAATGCTCATCCCGGCGCTGGCCAAGGCCGGAGCGCAGCTCCACACGATAGCGTCGGCTGGCGGGGTTTCGGCCGCGGTTGTCGGAAACGCGAAGGGATTTCGCCAGGCGACGACCGACACCCGCGCCATGCTCGACGATGCGGCCATCGATACGATCGTCATCGCCACCCGGCACGATTCGCACGCCGACTGGACGGTGCGTGCCCTCGAGGCGGGAAAGCACGTCTTCGTGGAGAAGCCTCTGGCGCTCACCGAGCCCGAGCTAGGCCGCGTGCGCAATGCGCTCGTCAGGAATCCGGGGGTGCTGTGCGTGGGGTTCAACAGAAGGTTTGCACCGATGGTGGTGGAGGCCAGGCGCCTGCTCGCAAGGCGCGCCGGGCCGCTGGCCGTGTCGATGATGGTGAACGCGGGCGCGCTGCCGCGCGATCACTGGACCAGGGATCCGGAGAGCGGGGGCGGGCGCATTGTGGGGGAAGCTTGCCATTTCATTGACTTGGCGCGCGCGCTGGCAGGCTCGCCTATAACTTCGCTGCAGGTGACCGTTGCCAGGCCCGGCGGCGCGGCAGTGGAAGATGTGGCGGCGTTGCAGCTCGGCTTTGCCGACGGCTCCATTGCCTCGGTGCAGTACCTCGCCAATGGGCATCGCTCGTTCCCCAAGGAGCGCATCGAATTGATCTGGGATGGAAAGATCCTGGGACTCGACAACTTCCGCCGGCTCAAGGGATGGGGGGTCAATCCTCCGACTGTGCGCTCTCGTTTGGCGTTTCCCGCTTCCCGCTTCCCGCTTCCCGCTTTTCACGCGCGTGGGCAGGACAAGGGGCACGAAGCGCTCGCCGCGGCGTTCATCGCTGCGGTTCGCCAGTCGGCACCCCCGCCGATATCGCCTGACGAGCTGCTGGAAGTGAGCGGCTGGTCGATCCGGGCGGGCGAGCTGGCGATGGCCGGCGGAGGATCGGCGTGAAGATCCTGCACGTGGTGGGCGCGCGTCCCAACTTCATGAAGCTCGCGCCGTGCATGCGCGCCATCGCCAGGCTCGGCGGCACGACTCAGCTCATAGTGCACACCGGGCAGCATTACGACGAGGCGATGTCCGAGAGCTTCTTCAGGGACCTGGAGATTCCGCCCCCCGATCTCAACCTCGAGGTAGGGTCGGCGTCACACGCCGTGCAGACGGCGCGCATCATGGAGCGGTTCGAGCCGGTGGTGCTCGAGGAACGCCCCGACTGGGTGGTCGTTTATGGCGACGTGAACTCGACCGCAGCAGCCGCCCTCGTCTGCTCCAAGCTGGCGACGAAGCTGGCGCACGTGGAGGCGGGCCTCCGCAGCCGCGACCGCACCATGCCCGAGGAGATCAACCGGCTGGTCACCGACCGGCTGGCTGACCTGTTGCTCATCCCTTCGCACGACGCCGCGGTGAATCTGCGCGCCGAGGGGGTGGAGCCGGAGAAGATAGTGTTCGTTGGGAACGTGATGATCGACACGCTGATGCACGCGCTCCCTGCCGCGCGCGCTACCGGCTTTCGGGAATCGCTGGGGGTGAGCGAAGGGGAGTACGCTCTCGTGACGATGCACCGGCCGTCCAACGTGGACGACCCGCCGCGCCTGTCACGCATCAGTGCCGCATTGGGCGCGATCGCCGGCCACATGCCGGTCATCTTCCCGATGCACCCGCGCACCCGCACGCGCCTCACGAGCGCCGATGTCGCCGCGCTCGGCGCCGTCCAGGTAATGGATCCGACTCCCTACCACGCTACGCTGGATCTCACCGCCGGCGCCCGCGTGGTGATCACCGACTCCGGCGGCCTTCAGGAAGAGACGACGGCACTAGGCGTCCCCTGCCTCACGCTGCGCGACAACACCGAGCGCCCGATCACGATCACCGAGGGCACCAACCAGCTCGTCCGCGATCTGGACCGGTTGACGCCGCTGGCGCTTTCCGCTCGGCGTAACGGCTCCGTGAATCCGCCGGAGGGCTGGGAGGGAAAGGCGGGCGAGCGTGTGGCGGAGGCGCTTAAAGCAGGAATTAGGAATTAGGAAATAGGGGTCTTCCGGGAATACAGTGGGTCAAGTAGCGTGGCGCGAAGTGCCTTTCAGGAGCGCGTCATGGATGACCGAGCGTTGTATGCGACGATTCTCGGGCTCTCGGAGCCTTGGGAAGTCGAGGCGGTTGAGCTGAAAGAAGCGGAGCAGGCCGTTCACGTCTCGGTGCGGGCGGAGGGCACCGCACGGTTTAGCTGTAGCGAGTGTGGCGAGATCAGTCCGATCTACGATCATGTCGAGCGCAGTTGGCGTCACTTGGATACCTGTCAGTTTCAAACGCTGCTGCATGCCC
Source organism: Gemmatimonadaceae bacterium (assembly GCA_035512875.1). Taxonomy (GTDB): domain Bacteria; phylum Gemmatimonadota; class Gemmatimonadetes; order Gemmatimonadales; family Gemmatimonadaceae; genus JALZIF01. The sequence continues at coordinate 2,779 of DATKDD010000224.1, forward strand.
GCGTGCCCCGGCTGGAGTGTCCGACGCACGGGGTACGCACGATCCGGGTGCCGTGGGCGGAAAAGCGGTCCCGCTTCACTTTGCTCTTCGAGCGCTTGGCAATTGCGTGGCTGAAAGAAGCGACTCCGACGGCGGTCGCCCGACGCCTTGGCCTGACCTGGGAGGAAGCCAATGGGATTGTGGAGCGCGCCGTGCGCCGCGGCCTTGCCCGGCGCCCGAGTGCGGCAGGCCACCGCCTTGGAATTGATGAGCACTCCTACCTGCGGCCATACGAGTTCGTCACCATGGTCTGCGATCTCGATACCCATAACGTCCTCTACGTAGGCGATCACCGGACGGCGGACACTCTCGTCCCGTACTTCGAGAGTCTGAGGGCCGAGGAGCGAGCGGGAATCACCGCGATCGCGATGGACATGTGGGATCCTTATCGGAAGACCGTGAGGGCCTACGTGCCGGATGCGGATCGGAAGATCGTCTTCGATCGGTTTCATGTCATGAAGCAGCTGCTGGAGGCGGTCGATCACGTCCGACGGCGGGAACACAAGGAGCTCGTGAGACGGGGCGATCGGCGCCTGACGCATACGAAGTACGTGTGGTTGAAGAACCCCTCTCACCTGACAGTGGCTATGCGAGAGATCTTGCAGCGACTGCGGTACAGTACCTTAAAAGCCGCTCGCGCCTGGGCGATGAAGGAAGCCTTTCAAGAGATCTGGCACTATCGCTCCATCCCCGCAGCGCGCGCCTTCTTTCACCGCTGGCATCAGTGGGCTCTGCGCTCGCGCTTGCAGCCGATGATCCAGGCGGCCGGCACGATCGCTCGGCACATCGAGAATATCCT
>DATKDD010000225.1:0-11297 GCA_035512875.1 Gemmatimonadaceae bacterium
TGCCCTTGCAGGTAACCCCGCTCACCGGCGAGCAGCCGCACCAGTGCCAATTCGTAGTCACCGTTCGTTTCTATTCCCAGCTCGCGCCGGAAATGGCGGTATGGGATCAGGCTCTGATACAATTCCGCGACTTCGAAAGGATCCGTCAGGTGGTCGGGGTACTGAGTGCGCGTCCTTTCGACGAGAAGGATGAACAGGCGATCGAGATCGTCCATGGCTTCGCTGAGATGAGGTCAGGACACGCGCGCGGTGTGCGCGCGCCTCGGCGGAAGCTGATGCAGCCCGCCCGCCGATGCAACTGCTGATCGCGCTCGACCATTCCTGGCGTTGATGCGGGTTGTGATCCACCTCACTCTTCATGCAACCGCCTCGCGGATCGCGGGTCGCGTCAACGAAAAACGGGCCGGCTGTGGGCCGGCCCGTCGAGCAGTTTGCGACCGCGCCGAAGCTCAGCGTTCGGCGTCCTGCATCTGCTTGTCGACATCGGTAACAAGGTTGGCGCGGTGATCGCCGCCAACCCGGGTAACCAGTCTCGACACGATGGTTTCGTTGTTTACTCGCGCGTCCTGCCAGCCGATCCAGTAGCCGAGCGCGATGCCGACCAAAAGCAGCAGCAGTAGTTTTCTCACGGAATGGCCTGGAGCGAGGGCGGTACGGGACGAGTTGCGCAGCTACCGGCGCGACTTGCGTCCGGACCTCTACGAATGACGCGGAGCGAGCGATCAGGGTAACGCGGGGGCAGGGTTGAACCCGGCAGGGTCTGGAAACTGGTCGGGCGCGGCCATCATCCGTTTGGCCGCGCGCTCGCGTTCGAGCCATTCCTCGAACCCCGATTGCACCGCACCACCCGACTGCGTCCGGTCTGCCGCGGCCCTTGTTGCCAGGTAGTTGGCATACTCGTTCTGCGGATGCCCGCGGTGACCGCGCACCCAGCGCCACTCCACCTCATGGCCACGCCGAGCCTCGGCGAGTTCGCGCCACAAGGGCTCGTTTTCAAGGGCACCGCCGGACCGCCGCCATCCCCGGCGCTCCCAGCCGTAGATCCACTCGGTGTTGCCCTTCACCAGATATTGCGAGTCGCTCACGAACACCACGCGGCACCGCCGGCCCTTCGCGGACAGGATGCGCAGGGCTTCGATCGCCGAGCGGAGCGCCATGCGGTTGTTCGTGGTCGCCGGCTCCGAGAGCCAGAAGTCGTGCCTCACGATCGCTCCGCGTTGCAGAACTTCGATAAGCCCTGCGGCGCCGCCCGGATTGCTCCCTTCGCGTCCGTTGCCCAAACACGATTCGTCCGCGTAAACCGCGACGAGGCGAGGGAAGGTCACGGGACAGGATGAGAGGGAAAGGGGAAATGGGAAATGGGAAACGTGGCTCGGATTCCATCTCCCGTTTCCCGTTTCCTGCGGTCATACAACGTCAAACCCATCCAGCTCATCCAGAAAGAAAGTTTGCCGGTCGCCGGTGGTCGGATTGCGCGTCTCGATGATCTCGCGTCCGCCACGCTGCGTCAGGCGGTTGGGAATGACCACGTACTCCGCACCGCGCCGCGAGATTACGACGCGCCGCGCGTGGGTCACAGCGTTCTCCAGCGCGTCGTACTGCTCGTGTGTGAACTGCGCCATGAAACTACCTCCTCTCCTCGGGCCACTCACGCACGAGCCGCTCCAGTACAGTCGTCGCCCGCTCGATCTCGCCGATGGGAACCCATTCGGTGGCCGAATGAGCGAGAGAGATGTCGCCGGGGCCATAGCAGATGGCCGGAATTCCGGCGTCGTTGAGCAACGCTGCGTCAGTCCACGCGCTCAACCCCTCGATGTTCACCGCCTCTCCGCATGCCTCCAGCGCTCGCGAAAGCGCTCTGACTATGGGTGCGTCGTCCGCCACGTCACTCGGGCCCTGCGCGAACATCAACGCGGCGTCGGCATCGATCTCAACTCCGCGAAGGCGAATTCGATCGCACGCCTCGTGCACTTCGGCCAGTGCTCCCTCCGCCGTTTCACCGGGAAGCGTGCGGCGCTCGAGGCGCACCACGCACCGGTCGGGGTATGTGGACCATCCGATTCCGCCAGAGATCGTCGATGCGTGCAAGGATGCGTGTCCCAGCAGCCGGTGCGTGCGCGCGGTGAGCACGTTCCGCTCATGAGCATCCAGTTCGGCCAGCACCAGCGCCGCCTTGCGAATTGCATCCACGCCAATGTCGTAGCGCGATCCGTGAGCCGCGCGGCCGCGCACGTTGATCTCGATCCAGGCAAAGCCGCGATGCGCCGGCGCGATTGCCAGCCGCGTGGGCTCGGTGACGATCGCCGCATCTGCGCGCACGCCGCTGGCGATCAGCGCGCGAGTTCCCTCGCTCTCGTACTCCTCGTCCGTCACGGCGGCAACGATCACTTCACATCGTAATGCATTGGCGGCGGCCGCTCGAGCGGTGGCCGCGCACATTGCCGCGACGCCCCCCTTCATGTCCGCCGATCCGCGCCCGTACAGCATTCCGTCACGGTCCTGCGCATCGAAAGGGGGGTGGGTCATTCCCTCGACGCCCACCGTGTCGAGATGCCCGTTGAGAATGAGCGTGCCGCCGCCGGCGGGACCGAGCCGCGCGATCACGTTCGGACGGCCTGGCGAGACCTCGGAGAGCTCCACGGCGAATCCCCACTCGCGCAACACCGCGGCCAGGGCGCGGGCGACCGGACCTTCACCCGGTGCGTCAGCCACCAGTGACGGATTTCGAGAGTCCTGCCTCACCAGGAGGCGAGTGAGCCCTACCGCATCGCCCGAAGCGATCACCCGCGTCATGGATTCTCTTGTGAATATGTCGTAAGTCCCGATCTGTCCACCATGAACGGCACGAGCTGGGCTCGACGTGCCACGGCCGCGCGCACCTCCGCCGTTCTTCGTGCCGGAGCGATCACCAGCACGCAGCCACCCCCGGAGGCGCCGAGCGCCTTTCCGCCCAGCGCTCCCGCCGCGGCCGCGTCAGCAAGCACGGTGTCGATCTCGGGCGTCGTTATGCTCGGATGAAGCCGGCGTTGGTGCTGCCAGTGCTCCGCAACCAGCACGCCCAGCTCGTCCAGGGCGCCATTCTCGAGCACCGGGATCATGCGCTCCGCCAGCTCACGGATACTCTGAAGGGCGGCCGTTACCACTCGCTCGCGCGCGGCGTAACCGTCGAGTACGGCGGTGATCGTGTTCCCCGAGATTCGCGAGCGACCGGTATACCCAACAATGCAGCGCCGCTCGATTTCCGCACCGAGTTGCGGCGAGATGGGAATCTGTCGTACCCGCACAGTGCGACCGAACCAGAGTCCCAGCGCCCCGCCGAAGGCTGAGGCATAGTGATCCTGTCTCCCCCCGGCGATTCCCAGCTCTTCGACCTCGACCGTGCGACTGCGCTCCGCGACACTCTCGCGCGTGGGCGATTCGCCGCGCCAGGCCGCGATAGCGCCGTTCAACGCCACGCCGGCCGCGGATGATCCGCCCAACCCTGCACCCGCGGGGAAGTAGCTACGCATCCTGACGCGCACGTCACGCATACGGGCGGACTCGAGCGCCGCGGCGCAGAGCGAGCCGTCGGCCTGCCGGGCGATCGCTTCGGCCGAATCCGCACCATAGGCGACGCCGTCCTCGTCGATCTCCACGCGATCTGCACACTCGCTCAGCGTGACCGTCACATGCCTGGAGATGGCCAGATTGCACACACACCCGCCTTGCTCCACGTCGTATGGCGGAACGTCGGTCCAGCCGCCTCCAAAATCGATCCGCGCCGGTGCCCGCGCGATTACGCGCCGCATGCGCTCAGGACGCGAGGGTGGAGAAGAGCGCAGGGGTGGTCATCGAGTGCATATTGGGAGAGTAGATGTAGCGCGCGTAGCCGATGCGCCCGAAAGCTATCCTTGGAGGCTGGGGTCGCCAGTACAATTTGCCGAGGCCGAGATTGCACGAGGAAATCACCAGACAATGATGACCGATTTCGCGGAGTATCTGCGCGGACGAATTCTCATCCTGCTGTCGAACCGGGAGCCGTACGAACATCGGCGCGGCGAAGACGGAATCGAAATCCGACAGCCACCGGGCGGACTCGTGTCGGCACTCGATCCCACCATGCGAGCCACGCACGGCATATGGGTGGCCTGGGGATCCGGCTCCGCAGATCGCGAAACGGCGGACGAGGACGGTCGTTTGATGGTTCCGCCGGATGATCCGCTGTACGCATTGCATCGCGTATTTCTCGAGGCGGAGGACATCGAGCATTACTATCTCGGCTTCGCGAACGGCGCGTTATGGCCGCTCTGTCACATGCTGGTGCAGCATTTCCAGTTCCGAAACGAGCAATGGGACTCCTATCGGTCGGTCAACGAGAAGTTCGCGTCGGCGGTGGCTGAGGAAGTCGAGCGCGCCGAGCAGCCGGCGATCGTCTGGATCCAGGATTATCACTTCGGGTTGGCCGCCGAGTTGATCCGCGCGTCGAGCACTCCGGCGGTGATTCACCAGTTCTGGCACATTCCATTTCCGCCGTCGGACATTCTCCGGCTGCTGCCGGTCGGCGTCGACGGAGCGCTGCTCCGAGGATTGCTAGGCAACGACCTGATCGCGTTCCAGACGGAGCGTTCGGCGTTGAACTTCGTAGGCTGCGTTGCCGAGTTCGTGCCTGAAGCGGAGATCGATGCGGACAGCCTTACGGTGCAATACGAGGGCCGCAAGGTGGAGGTCGGAATCCATCCGATCAGCATCGACGTGAGCAAGTACGAACGGATGGCGCAATCACCGGACAGCGTGGCGCGGGTCGAGCGGCTGCGCGGGCGTCACGCGGTAGGCGGCTGTCAGCTCGGTCTCGGCGTGGATCGTGTGGACTACACCAAGGGCATCCCCGAGCGGCTGCGGGCGCTCGACCGGCTGTGGAAACTGCATCCGGCGATGCGGGAGAGATTCACGTTTCTGCTCATCGCCACACCTTCCCGGACCGACATCGCGGCCTACCAGCAACTCGAGGTGGAAATGCTGGCCGGGGTGCAGCGCATCAACGAGCGCTATGGCACGGAAAACTGGACGCCGATCGTCCTCGTGCACGAGAACGTGAGCTCGGAGGTACTGGCCGGCGCCTATCGAGCAGCTGATCTGTGCCTGGTCAGCTCGCTGCAGGATGGCATGAATCTGGTCGCGAAGGAGTTCATTGCCTGTCAGGTGGAGGATCGAGGCGTGCTGGTGCTCAGCCGCTTTGCCGGCGCCGCTGAGGAGATCGACGGCGCGATTCTGATCAACCCGTTCAACATCGACGGCTTCGTCGACGGCATTCGGCGGGCAGTGGAGATGAGCGAGGCCGAGCGACGGGTTCGCATGCATCGGATGCGCGCGCAGCTTCGTACCCGGACTATTTTCGACTGGCTCGGCGCGCTGCTCTCCCGCGCGCGCGACATAGCCGAAGCGCGCGGCGAGGCGCGTGCCGCATCATGACCACCGCGCTGTTCCCGATCAACGAAGCCACTCGTGAACGGCTCGCCGGCGCGCCGTTGCTCGTTATGCTGGATGTGGATGGTACGCTGGCCCCGATCGCCCCGCGGCCCGACCAGGCTGAAGTGCCGGCCGAAACCAGCCAACTCGTTGCGGCGCTCGCCGCTCGGCCGCGAGTGGTAGTTGCCCTCGTTTCAGGACGCGCCGCCAGCGACGCCCGCCGAATGGTGCGCGTGTCGAACACGTGGGTAATCGGCAACCATGGCTACGAGATCGTGAGTCCTGAAGGCGAGTCGCTGGTCGATCCCCAGGTCGAGCCCTACCGGGCGCTGGTCGCACAGGCGGGGCGCCGCCTCGCACCGCGGCTGGCACCGGTTCCCGGCGTCATCTTCGAGGACAAACACTGGACCCTGACGATCCACTATCGCCTTGCCGATCCGGCGGTCGTGCCGCGTGTGCGGACGCTCGTCGAAGAGACCGCGCAGGCGTGCTCGCTGCGGCTGACCGAAGGCAAAATGGTGTTCGAATTGCGACCGCCGGCGCATGTGGACAAGGGTACCGCGATCCTCACCCTCGCCACACGGTTGCACGGATTGGACGACGGTGCTTCGCTGATATTCATCGGTGACGACCGCACCGATGAGGATGCGTTTCGCGCGCTACGGCTCCGGCAGCGCGCGGCGATAACAGTGCGCGTTGCGCCTGACGAAAGCACCGGCACCGTCGCCGAATTTTCGGTCGCCGATCCGGCGGAAGTCCAGCAGTTTCTGGAATGGCTGCTCGCCGAGCGCGGCTCGGCGGTGCGTCGCGCGGGACGGGGCCGACCTACAGGCGGCGTCAGGGGCTAGGGATCAGGCTGGAATGCCCGCGGGATGCTTGGCACTCAGCGTTCCGCCAGGTAGCCCGCGCGAGCAGAGCCGCCTCCGGCGAAAACCTACTTCTTCTTTCTGATGGGTGCCGACTTTGCGGCGGCCCTGGGTCGCGGAGTAGAGGCGGCGCGAGACGCCGATGCCTTGGCCGGACTCTTCTTCGCCGCGGCCTTTGTAACCTTCCTGGCCGCCGGCTTCTCCGCCGGTGGAGGGGCGCTTTTCCTGGCTGCGGGAGCGACAGGTGCCTTCTTCGCGGTTTCCTTTCTGGGTGACTTGGCGGGGCGAACTTCCTTCCCCGCCGAGCCGTCGGACCTGGACGTCGATTTGGCCGGCGACGCCTCAGCCTTCACCGCCGCCTTGACCGGTATCGCATCGGCCTTTGCCGCCGGCTTTGCCGACGGTCTGCTCACGGGAGCCTTGGCGCTCGCGGCTGGCGATGGTGCGCGCGGCGAGGCCTTTCGCGATGCATCGTCGAGAGAGCGGGTTGCGGCTCGTTTTGTACCGTGCGCCGCCTCGACCTCGCGAAGGAGCTTGTCCCCTTCCATTTGCGTCATCTGGCCACGACGGACCATGTACTGGATCAGGTCCCGCGCGCTCTCGACGGCAAATCCGGTGAGACCCGCTGCCGCACCAATCACGTCTTTCATAGCCGCTCCTACCTTGGTTCCCGCGTGCTGACTGATTTCATGCGCCTTGGCAGTCAGCTCGGCCAGCGTTTCACGAGGGTCCATCCCGCGATGCCCCGGTCGTCGAGCCGGTGGGGTGGGCGGAGCGGATGCGGTCGAGGCCGCGTTCTCACCTTCGGCAACAGGATCCTGACTCTTCTCAACCATGGGCGAGAATGCTCCTCGTGTCGCGGACTTACCGAGCCCTGCAATTGAACACCGCCGGCACACGCGCTACCTTCGGGCGCGGCGCCCCACTTGTCGCGCTAAGTATCTAGTTTTTCGATAGGTTACGCAAGGCGGAGGCGCGCTCTACCACTCGACATAGCGCGGCACGTCAACGCCTCCACCTCGCTTGTATACGACCATATCAACGACAATTTAGCGACAGTAAGCCGACATGTTGACGGGAATTCGCGTTCTGGACCTCAGTCGAGTGTTGGCCGGCCCGTTATGCACCATGATGCTGGGCGATCTCGGCGCCGACGTCGTCAAAGTCGAACGCCCCCAAACCGGCGATGAGACCCGCGGCTGGGGGCCGCCCTTCGATCGGTCTCATACGAGCGCCTACTTCCTGAGCGTCAACCGAAACAAGAGGAGCGTCGCGGTCGATCTAACTGATCCCGAGGGGGTTCGTCAAGTCCGCAAACTGGCCGCATCGGCGGATGTCGTGGTCGACAACTTCCGCCCTGGCGCCCTCGCGCGTCTCGGCCTGGATCCCGAAACCCTTCGGCAGGAGCACCCACAGTTGATCTGGTGCACCATCAGCGGATTCGGCTCGGGCAGCACGCGCCCCGGATACGATGTTGTCGTCCAGGCAGAGGCCGGGTGGATGTCCATCACCGGAGATCCTGAGGGTGCGCCCATGAAGGTAGGGGTCGCGCTGGCAGACGTCATCGCCGGAAAAGATGCAGCCATAGCGATTCTGGCGGCGCTCGTGGCTCGGGGGCGAACGCATGCCGGCCGGCGGATCGATATTTCGCTCTTGCATAGTTCGGTGTCCGCGCTCGTGAACGTTGCGCAGAATGTGATGGTCACCGGTACGGAGGCTCGCCGCTGGGGCAACGCGCATCCCAATCTCGTGCCCTACCAGCTCTTCGACGCAGCCGACCGGCCGATGATCGTCGCCGTGGGGAGCGATTCCCAGTGGCAGGGGTGTACACGGGCGCTCGATCTGCCAGACCTGGGTACCGCGCCTCGACTGCTCACCAACGCGGGGCGGGTCACCCATCGCGCCGAAGTCGTCACCGCGATTGGCCAGCGACTGTCCATGCGTTCTGCCGCCGAGTGGCGCGAACGGCTCGAGCGTGAAGGGGTGCCGAGCGGCCTGGTGTGCACCGTGCGCGAGGCGATGGAAGCGATAGGTGACGGATCGAGCCTTACCGGAATTCCGCCGTCGGTTCCCGGAACAGTGCGCCTGCCGCCGCCGGCACTCGATGAGCACGGCGAGGCAATCCGCCGGTTCGGTTGGGCTGTGTTCGCGTGAGGCAGCCGGGCGCGCCGCGCTGATGCGCTACATCGGCAACAAGACGCGGCTCCTGCCCTTCATCCGCTCGGCGATTCGAAAGCTGGAGCTCGCGCCGGGCTCGGCGCACGACGCGTTTGCCGGCACCGCATCGGTAGGGCGCGCGCTCAAGGCGGATGGATGGGTCGTGGCGTCGAGCGATCTAATGACGTATTCGTTCGTGATGCAGCGCGCCTACGTAGTGGCCCAGCGCGCGCCGTCGTTCGCTGCCTTACGCGCAGGTGATCCCGACCTTCGGCGCGCCTTGCGATCGCCGGCGTTGCGTGCGCGCGCGGCGCAGCGCGGCGGCGAGGTACTGCACGCGGTCGCTGAGTACCTGTCCCGTTGGGTGGATCCCGAGCGCGGATTCGTCAGCAGGCACTTCGCGCCGGCGGGCGGACGCATGTTCTTCACCGATGAGAACGCGGGCCGAATCGACATCGCGCGGCGCCTCCTGCACGAATGGCTCGAGGCGGAACTGATCAGTGACGATGCCTACGCCCTGCTCCTGGCTGCTCTGCTCGAGGGTGCCGACCGGGTAGCCAATACCGCGGGCGTATACACCTCGTATATAAAGGAATGGCAGCCGAATGCGCTGAAGCCATTGAACCTGGCGCCGGTGCTGCCTATCGGAGGGGCAACGGGATCCACCGCCAATCAACTCGACGCGGTTGCGACCGCGGCGATGCTCGGGCCGGTGGACCTCCTCTACATAGATCCACCTTACAACTCCCGCCAGTACTCCGGCTACTATCACGTTCCGGAGGTGATCGCCCGCGGCTGGTTCGATACCGTACCCGTGCTCCATGGAAAGACGGGCTTGCTGCGCGACGGTTCGCAGCGCAGCGACTGGTGCTCGCCTCGCAAGGTCGGCAATGCCTTGCGCTCGCTCCTCGACTCGAGTGGCGCCAGGCATGTTCTGGTGAGCTACAACTCCGAAGGGCTGCTCCCGGCTACCACGCTAAAAAAAATCCTCGCCGAGCGCGCCGTCGATGGCTGTGTTCGGCTCTTCACCAAGGGCTACAAGCGGTATCGCGCGGATTCGGATCGCGAAGGACGGAGATACAGCGGAGATCGGGTGAGGGAGAGGCTGTACCATGTCCGGAGAACAGCCAAATGAGGCGATAAAAAACGGCGGGCATCCAGAGCGGCCAAATGAGAATTGCGAGTTGCGAAACGGTACCGCGTGATGGAACTCGCGTCGCTCGCACTTCGCACTTCGCACTTCGCAATTTCCTAGCTCAAAGGCGCCATCAACTTTACCGTCCGCGTAGCCGAAAGGCGCAACGCTGCGTCCTCTACGTATTGCCCGCTCCGCGACTACGCTACGCATCGTATAGAGATATTCGCGCTCCGCGAGAGAATTCCTGCTGTTAGGAAACAAATCTCTCTCACAGGAGCACGATGATGAAGAACAGCCCAGGACTTCGAGCGATTCTTGCGCTCGGCATTTGTGGAGTCGCCGCCTGCGAGCCGGCCGCACCGGTAGGTCCCCCCGACGTCGAGCTGAAGAAATCCTCTTCGTCCGAAATGCCCGCGCCGCCAGGGCAGGTGGAGCTCACGTTCGCTGGTTCAACGACCTCCATCTGGCCGTATACCGGCACCAACTTTTCCGGCGTCGGACAAGACCCGATCAACCTCGTCTTCACCGGCAACGCGGATCCTACTCAGATTCGCGCCGCGCTTGCCGGCCTCGATGGGAATCGGACCGCGTTCGGATTTCCGGCTGCCTTCCCCTTCGATTGCACCTGGAGCGACGCGATGGGTTTGGTGCAGACTTCTTACGGATCGCCGGACGGATGGACGGGAAGCGCCGTGCAGCTGGAATGTGGCGCGTTCGGCCCGCTTCGCTTTCATATTCGGCTCTTCCGGCATGGGGAGATCACGATTGGCAATGCGCACTTCGAACTGCTGGTACCCGGCACGGCTACTCATCAGGTGTTGAGTTGGGAACTTGCCGAAAAGTTCCTGACCGTAGACTTCATTCGCAGCGGTTTGCTCGGCGCCGCGCCCACGTCGACGGGACCGATTAACGACGCGCCGTCGTTCCGCACCATTCCGGCGGTCATCTACAATGGCGTACCGGTAGCGCTTCGGGCGGCGATTGGAGGCCCGCTAGGCAACCAGACCGCCGACGTAGGAATCGGCACCGACGGAAGGGCAACGGTCCTGGCGCTCGCCGGCGCCGTAGAAGTAACCGCCAGCGAGGATGTCAAGGAGCTGGTGATCACATTCGGCCAGGTCGTTCCAAAGCCGTTCTGCGCGTCGTCACCGACGAGTCTGATCCGGATCGACGGCCCGGTCACACTGCGTCAGAGAGCACAGACAACGGCGTCCGGCGAGTACACCTCCAACTTCATTGCGACCGGCTCTCTGATCATTACGCCGATCGATGGCCTGACCGGAACTCCGAGCGGACCATCATATCGGGCGCGTGTCGTCGAACGCCATTCCGGTCACCTGAACGCGTTCACGCAGAGTGCATCCAACCTGAGAGAGCAGCACGAGCTTCCGCCATCAGGCCCCGAGCGCGGCACATTGCACGAGCTATTGCGTGTGGGCACCGGGGAAAGCGACAAGTACGTGCTCGATATTACCTGCTGAGGCGGGAGGCGAAGACGAGATGAGAGATGCGAGATGCGAGAGGCGTAGAGTTAGAGGTCGTATCCTAACCTCGCTTCTCGTATCTCGCATCTCGCACGCACTTCGCACGTCGCACTTAGCACTTCGTAACCGCCTTAAGGCCCATCCGTTGGCGTGCCGCTAATCAATGCCATGCTGTCTCGCAAAGTCGGCGAGCTCTCCGCGCGTTGC
>DATKDD010000226.1:0-12577 GCA_035512875.1 Gemmatimonadaceae bacterium
GCCCGCGCCGACTCGGCGATCATTGCCAGTCGAAGGACCTCATCCAGCACGTAAACCCGCTGGCGGCCCCATACCGTCGCCAACGCACCGGCATCCACCGACGTCAGCACGGTCACGGCCAGGACGCCGCAGCGATCCCCCGCCCCTTCCACCGCCGCCTCGATTGCCGCCTGCCCGGCCGCGGCGTGTACCGTGATCAGGCGCGCGCCTAGCGCAGCCGCAGTCTTCGCCGCGCCGCGCATGGTGCTGGGAATGTCGTGAAACTTGAGGTCGAGAAACACCTCCAGGCCGCGGCCGATCAGTTCACTCACGAAGCGCGGTCCGGCCGCCGTGAACAGCTCACTTCCAACCTTGTAGAAGTCGCAGGCGTCGCCCAGCGCGTCCACGAGAGCGGTTGCCGACTCCGCCGAAGGCTGGTCCAGCGCGACGATCAGCTTTGCGCTCATTGCGCCCACTCCAGGGAACCGACTACGTCGTTGAGCGCGCGCACATTGTGCTGCTCGCACCAGCGGTGCAGCCCACGCACCACCCGCTCGGGAGTGCGAGGGTCGCGAAGTGCCGCGGTTCCTATGCCGACCAGCGTCGCGCCGGCCATCAGGTACTGAAGCGCGTCCTCCGCCGACGACACGCCGCCAACGCCGAGCACGGGCACTCGCACGGCTCGCGCGACTTTCCAGGTCGCGAGAACGCCGACCGGAAGCAGCGCGGTGCCGCTCACGCCCCCCGATCCGAAACCGAGCATCGGTCGCCGCCGCTCGGTATCGATCACCAGCCCCGGGATCGTATTCACCAGGGAAATGGCATCCGCCCCGGCGTCCACAGCAGTCCCTGCGCTCGCGACGAGGTCCGGCAGCGTAGGCGACAGCTTGACGAACAGCGGCATGGCCGTCGCGGCGCGCGCCTGCGAAACGACCTCGGCGAGTGTGCGCGGATCGGCGCCGAACTCCATTCCGCCAGCCCTCACATTCGGGCAGCTAACGTTGAGCTCGAATGCCGATATGCCTGGCGCCTCGTTCAGCTCCCGGACGACCTCTGCATACTCGTGCACCTGGTCGCCTACCACGTTGACGAGAACACGAGTCTCCCGCAAATGGTCTGCGAGCCATGGAAGCTCCGAATCCCGGACTGCGTTCACTCCAGGGTTGGCGAGGCCGATCGCGTTGACCATCCCGCCCGCAAACTCGGCGACGCGCGGTGATGGGGCGCCCTTGCGCGGCTGCATGCTAACCGCCTTGGTCACCAGTCCGCCAAGACGATCGAGATCGATCACCCGTGCGAGCTCACGGCCATATGCCGCGGTTCCGGCCGCGAGAACGACTGGATTCTGAAATGCGAGCCTCGCCGCGGACACGGCGAGTAACGGACTGCCGGGGAGTCGCGGCAGGTCCGCCGCCGTCATTGAGGCGGGCCGGGCGCTGCGTTAGGACTGGGTGCGGAGGAGGTCGCTACCTTGGAGTTCTGCCGGGCTTGCTCGGCGCGGCGGATCGCGTTCAGACTGTCGTTGAGCGCCTTGTTGCCGAGTGTCCATGCCTGCTGCAGCAGCTGGTCGCCACGGTTGATCCGGCCTAGCACGGGCGTGTCCTTGCCCTCGAGAACGAGCGCGTATATCGACGACGGATACCGCTCGCGCAAACGCGCCTGGTAAGACTCGGCGGAATCCGGTAGCAGGGCCGCCGCGGCAAGCAGCGCCTTGGGCGCGACAGGTGAGTTGCCGTACGAGTCGGGAACCTTCATGAACAGCTGGTGCGCCAGCGCGACCGCGCCGAGGCTGTCACGCGCTATCTCGCCGCCCAGAAAGAGCGAGGCGCCCGTGTAGTCGGTGCGATTGAGGAAGATGTTCAGGAACAGGAGATTCCTCTGCAGCCGTCCTTGCAGCGGCACCTGTGCCGCTACATCGGCGGTGCTCGCAATGGCGTTCTCCACGTCGAGGAGAGTCTCGAGCTTTCGGATGCCAAGCGCCGTCAGGCGGACCGCCGCCTGGCGTCCAGGGAGCGAGTCCCGTGAAAGGCTCCGCGTAATGGAGAAGTGCGCCGCGGCGGCGGAATCCTGTCCCGCCTGTTGCAGCAAGTCTCCGAGAACGAGGTGCAACCGCGCGCGCTGGCCGGGCTGGATTCGCGACTCCCCGTAGCGATCGACGATGCCGATCACCCCCTCGTGCTGCCCGGCGGCCCAGAGCTTCGGCAGCGCCGCCAGAATTTCGGGACGATAGTCTCCGGCATCGGCCCGCAGCGTGAGCAGAGACTCGGCGCGCACGAGCTCACTGTTGGCGAGGAAGGCGGCGGTGAGCTCCCACTCGGCGACCGACTCGCCGGACGCCGCCAGGTATTCCAGCGCCTGATCTGTATCGCCGCGGCGCAGCGCCGAGCGCGCGGCCCAGATCGCGCCTTGCGAAGCGAGCCAGCGATCCCTGGACTGCGCGACGAGCGTCAACAGGGATTCGGCTTCGACGAAGGACGCGCTTTCGACGCGACAGATGCCTAGCGCGAGATTCGCATGTTCGCGCCGTTCGCGCGTGAGCGGATCATTGGCAAGCGCCTGTTCGAGATGCGGTATGGCGCGCTCGCAGCGCCCTGCCCTCGCCCATCCCCGTCCCGCCAGATACCGGGCGTCGACGGCCCACTTGCTCTTGCCATGACGGACGAGCACGGTCTCCGCTTTCTCGGCAACGGTCGCGAAATGGGTCGCGGCTTCGGCGTCGCGGCCGCGCCGCAGCAGGGCGTCGCCGCGCTTCTCCGCCTGACGAGCGTTGTACACTCCGTTGAGATATGCACACCCGCTCACGGCCAGGAGCAGCAACAATGGGGCGACCCGCCTCACGGAGCTCCTCCAACCCGACGCTCGTAATTGGCCAGGTAGGCGACCGCGGCGTCGGCGATCGCGATGGCGATCTGCTTCTGCCGGGCCGGAGTCGTCATGAAACGCGATTCCTCGGCGTTGGAGCCGAACCCTATCTCCACCAGCACAGCCGGCATGTACGACGTACGGAGCACCGCGAAGTTGGCCTGCTTGACGCCGCGATTCGTGCCCGGATGGAACGTCGCGATCTCGCCTTGAATGAGCGTCGCGAGCTCGAGCGATTCCCGCAGGTGCTCGTTCTGCGCCATGTCGGCGATGATGAAGCTCAGCGGGTCGCCCTTGGAAGCCTCTGCCGCTGTCTCGAAGCGGACGGACGCGTTCTCCATGTCGGCCACCCGCTGTTCCTCCTCGGTCTTGGCCTCGGCGAGGAAGAAGGTCTCGAAACCGCGAACGCTTTGCGGATTTCTCCACCGCATGTTCGGACCGTTCACGTGAATGGAGATGAACAGATCGCCGGACTTCTGGTTGGCGATGCGTCCGCGGTCGTGGAGCGCGATGAGCGTGTCGCTCGTTCGCGTCATGATGACCTCCACCCCGCGCGCGGTGAGCGCGTCACGCAACTGCTTGGCGACAGCCAGTGTAATGGTCTTCTCGGCAACCTTGCTTCGCGAGCCGATCGGCCCGGTCATGCCGTTGTCGGGGCCGCCGTGACCGGCGTCCACGACCACCCGCCGCGTGACGCGCCGAGGGGGAGAAGTGCTGGTTCTGGGAGGTGTCGCCTCAGCCGAGTTTCGTACCGCTGGAGGGGAGCGAGGCGACGCACTCGCCACCGCTGGTGCCGAAAGCCTGACGGCCGCCGCGTAATGCAGCTCGCGAGTTACGGTCGTGTACTTGAACGCGGCGGGAGCAAGTTTCGCGACGTACTCGGTGAACATCTGGAGCGGCAGATAGAGCTCTCCGCCATCGATGAACGGCGGCGTGACGAGCGGATAGATCTTTCCGCCATGTTCCAGGTACGGTGACTCGAGGAGCACGGTGACGCTGAGTCCGCCAACGGCGACGGTGTATCTGCCCGCGCCGGCCTCGGTGATCCGCATCGGGATGATAGGATCGAGCAGCCGTGCCTGAATGGCTGGACCGCTCGTGGCTTCGACGATCGGAACGAATGCTTCCCTGTCGCCGGCACGGACGGTGAGGACTCTCGGATCGGCAGCCGCGAACTGCATGGCGGCAATGAAGGCACACAGCATCATCTACGCATCTCGCTTTCGCGTCAAAGCGCGCGCCATGTCGCGCTCATCGTCGCGCCGGCGCTCGTCATCACGCTTATCGTGTTGCTTTTTGCCTTTCGCCAACGCCAGCGTCACCTTGGCGATCCCCCGCGGATTGAAGTGCAAGTCGAGCGGAATCAGCGTGAGCCCCTTCCGTTCAATACCGCCGATGAGGCGGCGGATCTCCTGCCTGTGCAGCAGCAGCTTGCGCGTTCGCGTTGGCTCGTGGTTGAACTGATTCGCCTGTTCGTACGCCTGAATATGGAGATTCAACAGGAACAACTCTCCGTCCTTCACCACGGCAAAGGCATCGGACAGATTGGCCTTTCCCTGCCTGAGCGACTTGACCTCGCTGCCTGTGAGCACCAGGCCGGCTTCCCACGTCTCGAGGATATGGTAGTCGTAACGAGCCCGTTTGTTCCGGGCAATGGCCTGCCGTTCCGTCTTTGGTTCGGGCATCCGGTCTGTGAGAAAGACTGCTAACGGCGGCCGTCGTCACCGCGTCGCCGCGGGTCTTTAACTACATGTCGGACTGCCACTTCCGCGCGAGAAAGGTAGGCCGGAAACGCAGTCCCGGCAACGGCTCGGCACGTTGACTGGCCGTCGGCGGCCGTGTACTATTGCCAGCCTACGCCGAAGTGGTGGAATTGGTAGACGCGCTGCGTTCAGGGCGCAGTGGGCGCATGCCCGTGGGGGTTCGAGTCCCCCCTTCGGCATCAACTGAAAGCGGGAAAGACGTTTAGCTCCGCCGCAGAGCCGAAGGCGGCTGATTCTCCGGCAGCGACGCGGCCCCAAAGGCATCGCGCAACGCCTCGTTGGCATCGTGCAGATACCCCGTGATGATCTCCGAGGCACGAGCGACCACTTCGGGGGGCACCGTTTCGCGGCAGCCGGCGAATCTCAGGAGGGTGCGCCCCAGGTGCCAGCCACTCCCGGCGCCTTCCCGGTTGCCGAGCGCCTGGGCGTAGGCGGTGATGCGTTCGTTGAGCTGGCGCTCGGCCACTCCGAGCTTGCCCGGCGCCACCCGCCGGTCGCGACCTAACGCCTCGGACAGCGCATGGGCGACGGCCGAACCGGTCTGGTCGTCGAGGGCGTCGCGCTGTGCGGTGAGGTGTCCGATCGCCTGACGAGCGTAGCGCAGCTCCCACCGCGCGTGGTCATCGTCGCCGCTGGTGGCGGTCGACGCCAGCCACCGCACTTCGGCCTCCTCCGGATCCCGCAACAACGTTTCCACGTAGGCGGTGGCGCGGGCGCGCAGCTCGCGGCCATGCCGCCACCCTCCCCACAACCCGCCGATCACGCTCGGCTCGCTAGGCTTGCAATACCGGGAGGCCGACGCGGCCGCGCACGGTGCGCTCGTCATGCAGCAGGTCGGAGAGATGCACGCTCGCCAGCACGTCGTCGATTCGCCGCTGGAGCATCACCCACACCGGTCGAATGCTGCACTCGTGCGAGGAGGAGCATCGGTCGTCATCGATAGGATGGGAGACGCAGTGCAGATCGAAGGTCTCCAACTCCGATGCCTGGATCACATCGCGAACGGTGATCTCCTCGGGCATGCCGTTGAGCGAATAGCCGCCCCGAGCGCCGCGGGTGCTCTTCACGATCTCGGCCCGTCGCAGCCGCAGCAGAATCTGCTCCACGTAGTCGGGCGGCAGCTTTTCCTTCGCTGCTATCTCGCGTCCGCTCACCGGCCCGTCGTTTACGCGACGCGCAAGGTGAAGCGAGCAGATGAGGCCGTATTCGGCCCAAGTGGTGATTCGCACAAGCGGGAATCTAGGGGGCGGCGGGGAAGCAGGCTAGAGATGAGAGATGAGAGATGCGAGGAAAAGCAACCACGCTTGCACCTGGAGACAGCGACCGACGGCAACCTTCTCCCAGGGTCGGTCCTCGCATCTCGCATCTCTCATCTCGTCAACGGCCTTTCCCGTCCCCCGGGATCCCGATTTCCGTCATTTTACGCAAATTCAGTACATCGTCGATCTGATCGTCGGGAATCACGTGCTCCCGTCGCACGAGATCGCGAATCAGCATGTTCTCCTTGACCGACTGCTTGCTGAGCTCCGCTGCCCGGGCGTAACCGATTTGAGGGGCGAGCGCCGTCGCCAGCGCGGCCGAACGCTCCACCCAGTACTCGCACTGTTCCCTGTTCGCCTCGATTCCGCGGATCGTCCGATCGGTCAGCGAGACGGCTGCGTTCGTCAGGATCCGCATCGACATCACCAGGTTGTACGCGATGACTGGCATCATGACGTTGAGCTCCAGCTGCCCATGCTCGGCCGACATCCCCACGCACGTGTCGTTACCCACCACCTGAAGGCAGACCTGGTTGACCATCTCCGGAATAGATGGATTCACCTTGCCAGGCATGATCGAGGAGCCCGGTTGCACGGCGGGAAGGCGGATCTCGTCCAGGCCGGTGCGCGGGCCGCTGGCGAGGAGCCTCAGATCGCTGGCGATCTTGCTCAGGTCGAGCGCCAGCACGCGGAGTTGCGCGCTGAAGGCGGCCACGTCGCCCATGCTCTGCATGAGCTGAATGCGATCGTCGCCGCTGCGGACGTCGAGGCCGGAGATTTTCGTCAGGTGCTTTCGCATCATCGCCGGGTACTCGCGCTCGACGGTCACACCGGTCCCGACCGCGCTCCCGCCTATCCCCAGGTCGCGGAGGTAGTCCGCCATCTGCTCCAGGCGCCGCACGTTCCGATCGATGGTGCCGCCGTACGCGGTGAACTCCTGGCCCAGCCGGATCGGCATGGCATCCTGCAGGTGCGTCCGACCCGCTTTCACCACGCCATCGAACTCGACTCCCTTCTCGAGCAGCGCATCGCGCATGTCTCGATATGCGTCGAGCAGCGGACCGAGGAGCGCGAGCGCGGCGAGGCGGATGGCCGTCGGAATCACGTCGTTGGTGGACTGCGCCATGTTGACGTGATCGTTAGGATGCACCGGCGCATAGGCCCCCCGCGCTGCACCGAGCAGCTCGTTGGCGCGGTTGGCGAGCACCTCGTTGGTGTTCATGTTGTGCGACGTGCCGGCTCCGGCCTGATACACATCCACCACGAAGTGCTCGCGATGCTGGCCGGCCAGCACTTCGTCGGAGGCCGCGATGATCGCGTCGGCCAGACGCGGCTCGAGCCGCCCCGTGTCCCTGTGCGTCATCGCCGCCGCCTTCTTGATCCACACGGTGGCTGTCACGAATACATCAGGCGCACGAATGCCGCTGATCGGAAAGTTCTCCACCGCCCGGGCCGTCTGTATGCCGTAGAGCGCCGAAACGGGAACGTCGAGAGTGCCGAGCGGATCCTTCTCCTGGCGGTATTGCGACATCGCGATTCGTGGGCGCGGGTGGTCGAGATGCACACGCGGAATGCCGCGCGCGGCTGCGAACCTCAGGAGCGAATATAGCCGGACTTGCCCGCCTCGGGCGCCAACGCCCGGGGTGCTGGCGCAAGCGAAGCGATGAACAGCATCACCACTCCGCCAAGCCAGGCGATGCCGAGAAGAACGACCGACATTCCATGCAGCCGGCCGAACTCCAGTCGCAGCGGATCGTCAGGCGAGCGGGCATCCATGGCGCCCGCTTCGGCGAGCACCCGCGCCAGCTCTGGGGCTACCCAGAACTGCGCCAGCGCGCAACCCAGCGTCATCAAGGCGCCGGCGATCGCCATCGCGCGGCGTACGAGTGAACCGCCTGTGCGCAGTCGCACCGCACATATCGCCAGCACGAGTCCTGTACCGATCCCGGCGTAGAACAGCGCCGGGAGCAGACGTCCCACCAGCGCACCGGCATCGGCTGGAGTGGGAAGAACGGCGAAGGCCGCCGGCGCCACTCCGGCGCCAAAAAAAAGCACCGCACCCAGCCACGCGGCGAGAAGCGCGATCACGCCGCGTGGCGTCTTCCTGCCAACGCGCCGCCGTCCGCCGCTACGCTCCTCGGAGGGGATGGAGAGCTCCGGCTGAGCGCTGGTCATGGAGGGCGCTCCACCAGCCGCGCCGCGCCGCTGAGAAACGGATTGCTCGCCCGCTCCCGCGCGATCGTGGTCTCCGGGCCGTGTCCGGTGTAGACGATCGTATCGTCAGGCAGCGTGCATAACCGCTGGAGCGACCGGTTGAGCGCTGCGGGGTTGCTGAGCGGCAGGTCGGTGCGCCCGACCGATCCGGCGAACAGGCAATCGCCAACGAACGCCACTCCATGGCCTATCAGCGCCACGTGCCCCGGGGCATGGCCGGGAACGTGCCACACATCGAACTCCAGTTCGCCGACGCTGAGTACATCGCCCTCGGCGAGCTCACGCTCGGGAGGCGGCGGCTGCTCGATGCGCAACCCGAACAGCAGCGCGTGCTGCGCGGCGCCGTCGTACAGCGGCCGGTCCAGCGGGTGCAGGTGAATCGGTACGTCGACGATCCGCTTTACCGCGGCGATGCCGCCGACGTGATCCATGTGTGCGTGCGTGAGCCAGATCGCCCGGATGGTGCCGCCGAGCGACTCGGCCGCGCGCACCAGACGCTCCCCCTCATCGCCGGGATCGATGAGGACCGCATCGCCACTCGCGTCACTCACGAGCACGTACGCGTTCTCCTGAAGCGGCCCCACTGGAAGCGCGCTGACGATCACCGAACGGCCTCGGGCCCGGGAACCGGCGCTTCGGCGGTGGGGAGAATCGGCGATTCCCCGAGCCCGTGGTGCGCGAGCCACCGCTCCGCTTCGAGCGCCGCCATGCAGCCCGTACCGGCCGCGGTCACCGCCTGACGATAGTAATCATCCATCACGTCGCCGGCAGCGAACAGCCCTTCGATGTCGGTGGCGGTCCGCCACGGCTTGGTCTTGATGTAGCCGTGCGCCGTGAGGTCGAGCTGCCCCTCCAGGAAACCCGTGTTCGGCGTATGGCCGATCGCCACGAACAGGCCGCCCACCTCGAGGTCGCGGTGGTCGCCCGTTACGGTGTCTTCGAGCCGGATGCCGGAAATTTCATCGTACCCTAACACGTCGACCACCTGGCTGTTCCACGCCACCTGAATCCTGGAGTTCGCCTGCACCCGGTCGACCATGACCCTCGATGCACGAAAGGCGTCGCGGCGGTGCACGATCACCACCTCGCTAGCGAACTTGGTGAGGTAGAGACTTTCCTCCATCGCCGTATCTCCGCCCCCGACCACCGCGACACGTTTGCCGCGAAAGAACGGGAGCGCTCCATCGCACACGGCGCACGCGCTGACGCCGCCACCAGTCTGGGCCAACCGTTCCTCGTTAGGTAATCCTAGCCACCTGGCATTGGCCCCCGTCGCCACGATGACGGTGAGCGCGGTGCAGGCATCTCCATAGGACGGGGTGAGCCGGAACGGGTGCTGCCCCGTATCGATCGCCATGACCTGCGCCGACACCACACGTACTCCGAACCGCAATGCCTGCTCGCGCATGCGCTCCATGAGCGCCGGTCCGGTTATCCCCTCGGGAAAGCCGGGGAAGTTCTCAACCTCGGTCGTCGACATCAACTGTCCGCCGGGGAGCATGGTGCCCATCGGCTCTCCCTCGTACAAGAGCGGAGCCAGGTTGGCGCGCGCCGCGTAAATCGCCGCCGTCCACGCTGCCGGCCCCGACCCAATGATGACGACGTTCTCGTGTGTGACCGCCATTGTCCTTTCGTGCTAGAGTCGCCTGCGTTCAGCGGACGTACCGGCCACCGTCAACCACCACCGTATGGCCGGTAACGTAGTCCGCCGAGAGAAGATAGAGCATCGCGCCCACTACATCATCCGCCGAACCGTGCCGCGCCAGGGGGGTGGTGCGGCGAAGCCGCTCCGCGTCCGCCTCCGTCCAGTCGTCTGGAAGGAGAACGGTGCCCGGCGCAATGCCCACCACGCGCACACCGGGCGCGAGGGCGCGTGCGAGGCTGCTGGTAAGATGAACGACACCGGCTTTGCTGATGCCATGGGGTACGTATGCCGGCCACACCTCCAGGCCGGCCAGATCGGCGATGTTGATGATCACGCCGCCACGGCTCGTCATGTGCCGCGCCGCCGACTGCGCGCAGAAGAACGGCGCCCGAAGATTCAGCGTCATGATGTCGTCCCAGTCGGCTGGCGTGACCTCTCCGATGGGAGTACGCACCATGACCGCGGCCGAATTGACGAGCACGTCGAGCGCGCCGAACTCTCGCGCGACCTCGTCGACCAGCACGCCGCAGGCCGCCGCATCCCTGAGGTCAGCCTCGAACGCGCGGCCCTCCCCGCCTGACGCGGTGATCGCCGCCGCGGCCTCGTGGGCTCCGGCGCGCGATGCGTGGTAGTGCACGGCCACCCGCATCCGTTCGCGACCCAGCGCTTCGGCGAGCGCACGGCCAACGCGCCGGCCTGCGCCGGTAACGAGCGCGACGCGGCCGGCGAGCTCCATCTCCTAGCCGGCGACCGCCGTGACGATCTCCCGCACCGGTGGAGTGCCGCGTACGGCGTACGCCACCCGTCCGTCGCGCGCGATACCGATCACGCTTCGCTGAATACCCTTCAGGTCCGGCTTGAGCGCGCCGTACGCGCGCGCGATGGCGCGCTCGGGATCGCTGAGCAGCGGAAATGGAAATTCCATCTTCGCCGCGTACGCCTGATGCCGGGCAATGCCGGCCGGGTTCACACCCAGTGGCTGCACTCCATGCTCCTCGAACAACGCAATCTCATCGCGCACGGCGGAGAGTTGGCGGTTTCAGCCAGCGGTGTCGTTGGCTGGATAGAAGATCAACACCACCGGCCCCGATTCGAGCAGCCCGGAGAGCGACACCGTTCGGTCGTCGCTCGCCTGGGCGGTGAACGCTGGTGCGGGCGATCCCACGCCGGGCAGTTGCGGTTCTGTCATGCCACCATCCCCTTTCCGGCGCGTTCGCGGACGCGCGTTTGCTGTTGGTCCAGCCAGTCGATAGGCACGTGCATGCCACCGAGAGCGCGCGGCCCCTCCATTGCCCCATGGCAGTCGCTGCCGCCACTCGGCACCAGCCTGAAATGGTCGACGAGTGCCTTGAGCCGCACCGTGTCTTCGGCGGAGTGGCCGGGGTGGCGGACTTCGAGTCCGTCGCCACCCGCCAGAATGAACTGCTGCACGCGGTCGCGTGTTCCCTGTGGCCCGGGATGGGCCAGAATGGCGAGACCGCCCGCTTGATGGATCATCCGCACGGCCTCGCTGATCGTAAGGCGATGCTTGGCGAAAAAGGCCGGGCGGCCCGCGCCGAGGAACCGGTCGAACGCCTCACGCCGGTCCTTGACGTACCCGCCTTCGACCAGTGCCTGCGCTATGTGCGGCCGGCCGATCGCGCCCGGTCCGGCGACTTCCAGCACTCGGTCCAGGTTGATCGGAGCGCCGAGCGAGGCAAGTCGCTCGACGATCCGCTCTGCCCGCGTCCGTCGCGAAAAGCGCAGGGCGGTGAGGTGTCGCTCCAGTTCGGCGAGATCGGTGAGATGCAGTCCGAGGATGTGGATCTCTCGCGCGCCTTCGTACGCGCTCAACTCCACGCCGGTAATGATCCGCACTCCTAACGCGCGGCCGCACCGTTCCGCCTCGCCGATTCCGTCGATGCTGTCGTGGTCGGTCAGGGCCAGTGCGACCAGACCCGCGCGGTGCGCCGCCCCGACCATCTCCGCCGGAGACAGCGTCCCATCGGAAGCGGTGGAGTGCGCGTGCAGGTCGACCCATTGCGCCGATGTTCCCGGCGCGCTGTCAGTCACGCCCGGTATCCCGCCTCGGGCGATGTGAAGCTGGGCTGCGAGTATTCAAACAGCGTCGCGAGCTGCTCATCACTCAACTCGGCCAGCGATTGCTCACGCCACCGAGAGCCCTGTGGCGAATAGCGCGTGACCCGAATCTCGCGCTCCGCCCCTTCACCCCGAATGAATACCAGACTGAACTCATCGCGATCGTACTGCGTGACTCGTCCGGAATGGTTTACCGTCCACAGCTGGCCGTTAACCCGTATTGTGCGTGTAGGCATCAAAGATCGATTTCCTCGTAAATTCGAGCACTTCCCGGACCGCGCTCCGGCGCCTTGCCAATGGCGGCCCGCAGCTTCTTGGGATCAGGCGCCTCGATGAATTCCACGAACGCGCCCTGCATGTCTTTCTCCTCGAAAACCCAGTAATTACACCCGGCCTGCGTATAGTAGTCGCGCCGGGCTCGCAACCGGTTCAGGAACGCCTCCCGTTCGGCGCCAAGCACCACCGATCGCTGTGAAGTAAGAGCGCGCCCCACGTTCAGACCCCCGGCTCCGGAAACGTCTCGATCTGCTGCTTGACGAAGGCCAGGAACTGGTCCGCGATCGAGCCATCGATGATCCGATGATCGAACGACAACGACAGATAACAGCAAGTGCGAATGGCGATCGTATCTTCACCGTCGGCACCGGTCATCACCTTGGGCCGCTTCTCGATGGCGCCGAGCCCCAGAATGGCGACCTGCGGCTGGCTGATGATCGGTGTGCCCATCAACGATCCGAAAACGCCGAAATTCGTTATGGTAAAGGTGCCGTCCTGAA